>JBIOXZ010000045.1:0-16897 GCA_044869895.1 Actinomycetota bacterium
CGCGAGCCGGCTCCTCATATGTCGTCACGAGTCTCAGATGTCGTAATACAGGGCAAATTCGTACGGGTGGGGGCGCAGGCGCACCGCGTCGAGCTCGTTCGTCCGCTTGTACTCGATCCAGGTGTCGATCACGTCCTGCGTGAACACCCCGCCCTCCAGCAGCCACTGGTGGTCGCCCTCCAGCGCGTCGAGCACCTCCTCGAGCGAGCCCGGCACCTGCTTGACCATGGCCTTGTCCTCGGGCGGCAGGTCGTACAGATCCTTGTCGATCGGCTCGGGCGGCTCGATCTTGTTCTTGATGCCGTCGAGGCCGGCCTGGAGCTGGGCCGCGAACGACAGGTACGGGTTGCACGAGGGGTCCGGGGTCCGGAACTCGAGGCGCTTGGCCGCAGGCGTCTTGTAGTAGACGGGGATCCGGACGCATGCCGATCGGTTCCGCTGCGAGTACACCAGGTTGATCGGCGCCTCGTACCCCGGCACGAGCCTGCGATAGGAGTTCGTGGTCGGCGCGGCGAACGCCAGCAGGGCCGGAGCGTGCGACAGCAGCCCGCCGATGTACCAGCGCGCGGTGTCGCTGATCCCGGCATAGCCCACCTCGTCCCAGAACAGGTTCTCGTCGTTCCGCCACAGGCTCTGGTGCGTGTGCATGCCCGAGCCGTTGTCCATGAACAGCGGCTTCGGCATGAACGTCACGGTCTTGCCGGCGGCGTGCGCCGTGTTCTTGACCACGTACTTGTACTTCATGACCTTGTCGGCCATGCGGAGCATCGTGTCGTACCGCATGTCGATCTCGGCCTGGCCGGCGGTGCCGACCTCGTGGTGGTGCACCTCGACCTCCACGCCGATCTTCTGGAGGTTCAGGACCATCTCGGTTCGCAGGTCCTGGTAGTGATCCATCGGCGGGACGGGGAAGTAGCCCTCCTTGTACCTCGGCTTGTATCCGAGGTTCTTGCCACCTTCCTCTGCCCCGGAGTTCCACACGCCCTCGACCGCATCGATGAAGTAGTAGCCCTCGTGCTGATTCTGGTCGAACCGGATCGAGTCGAAGATGTAGAACTCGCACTCTGGTCCCCAGTACGAGATGTCGGCGATGCCGCTTTGCTTCAGATACAGCTCGGCCTTCCGCGCGATCGAGCGCGGGTCGCGCGTGTAGGTCTCGCCGGTGATCGGATCCCGGACGAAGCAGTGGATGGCCAACGTCGAGTGCTTCGTGAACGGGTCGAGGTACGCGGCGTCCGGGTCGGGCACGAGGAGCATGTCCGACTCCTGGATCTCCTGGAACCCGCGGATGGACGACCCATCGAACCCGTAGCCGTCGTCGAAGCCCGCCTCGGACAGCTCGGCGATGGGGATGGAGAAGTGCTGCATCAGCCCCGGCAGGTCGCAGAACCGCAGATCGACGATCTCGGCTCCCGCGTCCTTGGCCAGGGAGAGGACATCTTTCGGTGTGGTCACCCCGCCTTCCCCCTTCCGTCTTGTGGATGGACCAAGGGTAGGGGCCAACCGGCGCGGCGAGGTTTCCGCCGCGTAAACAGTTCGTTACGGCAGGGCCGCGCGAGCCCGCGGCGGCATCTCCCGCATCGGCTCCCAGTCGCGGAGGAGCTCGGCCAGCTTGATCAGGATGGCGGCGCCTCCAGCCAGCTCCACGAGGCGGCCGACCGGGGTCTTGAAGAACGGGTGGCGAACGATCAGGGGAACGCTCACGATGAGCAACCGTGCGGCGAGGGATCGAAGGAACCGACCCTGCGGGGTGGCCAGCCGCCTGCGCACCTCGTCGACCCCGTCGTCCACGGCCGAGTCCAGTTCATGACCCCACCGCCGGAAGTCTCGCTTGGACGGCAGCCGCGATCCCATCGCAGGGAACGTTCCCGCCCGCCGGACGGCGAAACCTACGAGCGAGCATCCGACGCGACCGGCGAGCCGTCAGAGATCGGCGGCCCGATAGCCGACGCCGCGAACCGTCTCGATCAGGGCCTCGTGCTCGGGACCCAGCTTGGAGCGCAGTCGACGGATGTGGACGTCCACCGTCCGGGTCCCGCCGTAGAAGTCGTATCCCCAGACCTCGCGGAGCAGGGCCGGACGGGTGAACACCCGGCCGGGCCGCGACGCGAGGTACCGGAGCAGCTCGAACTCTTTGTACGTGAGGTCCAGACCCCGGCCGGTCACGGTCACCTGGTAGGTGTCCGTGTCGAGGGTCAGCGGCCCCAGGCGGACGGTGGTCCCGTCGCCGGTGCCCGCCCGGCGCCTGAGCATCGAGAGCCGGACCCGGATCTCGGTTTCGGGCGCGGAGGGGTACAGGACCTCGTCGGCCACCTGATCCCAGGAGAACCGATCCAGATCCCGCCGTTCCACCACCGCTACCGCCGGAGTCCGCCCCCCGGCCTCCCGGAGGGCCCGGAGCACGGCGTGCCCCTGCCCCGGATTCTCCGCCGCGTCCACCATGACCAGCTCCGGCGAGAGGTCCAGGGCATCGGCCAGAGACGCCACCGCGAGCGGCTCCGACTTCACGTCGAGCCCGACCGAGCCGAATGCGGGAATGACATCGTCGAGGAAACGATCGGACAGGAGGACGATGGCGGCCACGACCAGCCGAGGGTAACAGGGGGCGTGGCCACAGTACCCTGGCGATGATGACCACGGTGAGCGTTCGCTTGTTCGCCGCCCTTCGGGAGCTGGCCGGCGACTCTCGCGTGCAGGCGGAGGGCCGCACCGTGGGCGAGGTCGTCGCTTCGCTGTCCGAGCGGTACGGCGAGCGCTTCGCCAGCGTGGCCCGAGCCGGCTCGGTGGTGGTGAACGGCGAACGCGCCTCCGAGGGTCGTCCGCTCGCCGGCGGTGAGGAAGTTGCGCTCCTGCCGCCCGTCTCGGGCGGGGCCTGAGCGGCATCCCACTCTCGACTGTCATACTCCTTCGGCATGCGCCGGTTCGACCGCGTCCTGCTGATCGTGAACCCGGTGGCCCGGACGGTGTCCCGGCCGACCATGGCCGTCATCGAGAAGGCGCTGTCGGCCGACTTCAAGCTTGAGGTTCTGGAGACGGCGGAGCGCGGTCACGCCACCGAGGTGGCCGCACAAGCCGCGCTCGACGGCCTCGATCTGGTGGTCGTGTTCTCCGGTGACGGGACGATCAACGAGGTGGTCAACGGGCTCGCCGGAACGGACGCGGTCCTCGGCGTCATCCCCGGCGGGGCGACGAACATTCTCGCTCAGGCGCTCGGCATGCCGCTCGACCCGGTGGAGGCGACCGGCGTGCTGATCGCCCGTGCCCTCGACGGCCAGGCTCGAAAGCTCACCCTTGGTGTGGCCGACGGGAGGTATTTCGGAGTCAACTGCGGCGCCGGGGTCGACGCCGCGGCCATGGCCCGCCTGGACTCGAAGTTCCCCAAGACCAAGAAGGCCTTCGAGCGGGCGGCATTCCGCGCCGTGGCCCGGGAGGTGATCGCCAGATATGCGGGCCGGTTCCCCGATCTCACGGTGAGCGTGGACGGTGACGAGCCGGTGCCGGCCATCTCCGTGCTGATCGGGCGGACCGATCCGTACACGTACTACAAGGGCCGCGGGGTTCGGGTCACTCCCCAAGCGTCCCTGGAGGAAGGACTCGACGTCCTGTCCGCTCGCACGCTTCCACGCCGCAGGGTGCTGCGGATCGCGTGGCAGATGTTCGGCTCCGCCCGCCACGTCAAGGGCCGCGACATGGACTACCGCCACGATGCCTCGCACGTGGAGGTGACGTCGGAGCGGCCGTTCCCGGTTCAGGTCGATGGCGACGTCATGGGCGACCGGACGGTGCTCTCGGTCGGTCTTGCCCGAGACGCGCTGTGGGTGGTGGCCTAGTCCAGCTGGACGACGTCCTGGTCTTCGGCCGCCTGCTGGTGGATCCCGCACTCCCACTTCGACAGACCGGCCCATCGCCCGGCGCGCTCCGGCTCACCCACGAACCTCGTCCGGGTGCACGGCGCACAGCCGATCGACGCATAGCCCAGGTCGTACAACGGGTTGTGGGGCAGGCCGTGCGCCTCCAGGTACGCCCACGCGTCGCCCCGGGTCCAGTTGACCACCGGGTTGACCTTGACGATGAACCTTCCCGGCTCGAGCTCGTACCGCTCCACGATCGGCGCGTTGGCCCGGGTCGGTGAGGAGTCGCGGCGGAAGGCCGTGATCCAGGCATCGAGGCCCCGCAGCGCCTCGAACATGGGCTGGACCTTGTTGATCTCACAGCACAGCGCGGGGTCGCGTTCGTACAGGCGAGGTCCGTACGCGCGCTCCTGGGACTCGACCGTGTGTTCCCCGACCAGCTCGACGACGTTCAGTCCGAGCAGGTCGGCGAGCTGCTGCTTGAACGCGAGCGTCTCGGCGAAGTGGAAGCCCGTCTCCAGGAACAGGATGGGGACGTCGGGCCGGATCTGGGTGGCCATGTGGATCACACACGTGCCTTCGGCCTGGAACGCGGAGGCGATGGCGATGCGATCGAGCCTGGAGTCCTCCACGGCCCACCGGACGATCTCGCTCGGATGGGCCGTCTCGAAGCGCTCGTTTCGCTCCGCTAGGTCGCCGTCGCTGAGCAGCGTCTTCAAGGGGGTGGGGCCGCCTTCCCTCGGGGGACCCGAGTATAGCCGGGGGGCATGTCCCGTCGGTGCCCGGGCCCGTCGGGCCCACGGCTATGCTCTTTCGTCCGGAACGGACGTACCGAGGAAGGCGGATCCATGACCCCGAACGAGACCATCCCGCCACACGGTGGGACGTTGGTCGACCTGCTCGCGCCGGGCCCGGAGGCCGAGAGGCTGGCCGCGGAGGCCGGTCACTACCCGAAGCTCGACGTCGGCGAACGTGAGCTTTCGGACCTGGAGATGCTCACGGTGGGCGCGCTCTCCCCGCTCACCGGGTTCCAGGGAGAGAAGGACTACCACTCGATCCTGGAGACGATGCATCTGGCCGACGGGTTGCCCTGGACCATCCCCGTGACGCTCTCCCTCACGGACGAGGACGTGAACCGGATCGGGGGCGCGGAGGCCGTGACGCTCACGGGCGGCGGCCGCGGGCCGGTCGCCGTGCTCGAGGTTCAGGAGGTCTTCCGCCGCGACAAGAAGAAGGAGTCGCTGGGGGTCTTCCTCACCGAGGATCTGGACCACCCGGGGGTTCGCGCCCTGCACGATGGGGGCGATTACTGCGCGGCGGGCGAGGTTCGGGCCATCCGGCTCCCGGAGCATCGCGACTTCGAGGCCTATCGGCGCACCCCGCAACAGACCCGAGCCGAATTCTCCCGCCGGGGGTGGCGGACCGTCGTGGGGTTCCAGACCCGAAACCCCATCCACCGGGCACACGAGTACATCCAGAAGTGCGCGCTGGAGACCGTCGACGGCCTGCTCGTGCATCCGCTCATGGGCGCGACGAAGGGTGACGACGTGCCGGCCGAGGTCCGCATGCGCTGCTACGAGGTCCTCTTCGAGCTTTACTATCCGAAGGATCGCGCCCTGATCTCGGTGTTCCCGGCGGCGATGCGGTATGCGGGGCCCAAGGAGGCCATCTGGCACGCCATCTGCCGCAAGAACTACGGATGTACGCACTTCGTAGTGGGGCGGGACCACGCGGGTGTGGGCGAGTATTACGGCACGTACGACGCGCAGAGGATCTTCGAGGAGTTCGAACCGGGCGAGCTCGGCATCACGCCGCTCATGTTCGAGCACTCCTTCTGGTGCAACCGATGCGAGGGCATGGCCACCCCGAAGACGTGCCCCCACGGCGAGGGGGACCGCGTCTTCCTGTCCGGCACGAAGGTTCGGGAGATGCTGCGGAACGGCGAGCGCCCTCCGGCCGAGTTCTCGCGTCCGGAGGTTGCCGAAGTCCTCATCGAGGCCATGCGGGAGTCGCCGGCACCGTAGGCCCTAGCCGGCCAGCTCCTCGGAGAGCAGGCCCATCACGAAGGAGTCGACGTACCGGCCCCCGACGAACTGGGAGCGCCGGCGGGTGCCTTCGACCTTGAATCCGACCCGCTCGTAGACTCGGAGGGCACGGGGGTTGACGGAGAAGACGTTGAGCTCGATCCGCTGAAGGTTCAGATGCCGGAACCCGAACCGGCACAGCGTGCGCATCGCGTCCGTCGCGTACCCCCGGTGCCAGTACGGCTTTCCGATCCAGATGCCCAGGATCGCTGCACGGTTGCGAGCCTCGATGGCCTCCAGGCTGCAACCACCCATGGCCTGGCGGTCCTCGAGCCGCTCGATCACGAACACGAGCCGTTCCTCCTTCCCCCGGGCGGATTCGACGAACTCTCGGTACGCCTGGCGGGACTGCGGCATGGCGAACCCGACCCCCTCCAGGACCCCGGGGTCGATGAACAGCTCGTTCAAGGGTCCGTAGTCGGAGGCCTCGTGGGCCCGAAGACGCACGAGCGAGCCCTCGAGGGCCGCCTCCGGGCCTCCATCTCGCATCTGGTCAGGATATCGCCCCTGGTCAGGGCAGGTATGCGGTCGGTGGCAGGTTGCCCGGCCGGGGGGCGGGTGGTAGCCTCCGCTCGCCCTGAGGCGGCGCTCCTGACGACCGCGAGGAGGCCCGGACGACCGCTCCCGGGAGAAGGCTTCGATCGTTGTTCGCGCTTGCCGTCGTGGCGGGCTTCCTCGCAGACTCCTCCACTTTCGCCCACGCGCAGACCGATCTGGACTCGGCCAAGGCCCGGCTCGCGGCGGCCCAGGCCCGGCTGGACCAGGCCACGGCGGCCTGGCAGGACGCCGTGACCCGCCTGTCTCGAACCCAGGACGAGCTCACCGCCACGCAGGCGGAACACGATCGTCTCGCGCGGCTGATCGACCGGATCCGGCTCCGCTTCCAGCGACGGGCCGTGCTAGCCTTCGAGACCGGGCCGGCCAGCACCTTGGACCTCTTGCTGTCGTCGAACTCCTTCTCCGAGTTTTCCGACCGCATCGAGTTCCTGGGGAACATGGCACAAGCGGACTCCGACCTCGTGGTCGAGAACCGAGTGACCACCGAGCAACTGCGACGCACCGAGGTTCACCTGACGGATCTGTCCAAACAGCAGGCCGCCCAGGTCCAGCAGCTCCGGGCGAGCCAACAAGCGATCTCCTCCGACGTCTCGGACCTCCAGGCCGAGGTAGAGCGGATCCGCAAGCAGTACCAGCTTGCGGCGGTCCTCGGTCTGAACACCATCCCCGGCGCGCCGATCTCCACCTGCCCGGTCCAGGGACCGAACTCCTTCGTGGACTCCTTTGGCTGGCCTCGGTCGGGGGGCCGGGTCCACGAGGGGATCGACCTGATCGCCCCGTATGGCACGCCGGTGGTCGCCGCCCAGCCCGGCAACGCGGTCCAGACCGCGAACACCCTCGGAGGCCTGGCCGTGATCGTGTACGGACCGGGCGGCGACTGGACCTACTACGCCCACCTGTCCTCTTACGCCGCCACCGGAGGCGTCGGGGTCGGAACGGTGATCGGACACGTCGGGAGCACGGGGGACACCTCCGTGAATCACCTCCACTTCGAGTACCACCCGGGCGGTGGCGCGGCCGTCAATCCCTACCTCGCGCTTCTCGCGGTCTGCTGAACGCCGAGCCGGACGTGGGCTCCCGGCCCTACAATCTGCTTGCCCCACGGCCGATGGAGTAATGGTGACAGTTCAAGGCGGTAGCCGCCGGATCGACCGCATCCTCGAGCCGCAGTACGCGGAACGGCTTGACGCGATGTCCCTCGACGAACTGCGGAGCCGCCATGACGAGTGCCTCGCGGAGCGGGAGTACCTGTCCCTCCTTCGCCGGCTGGTGCAGGGCCGCGCTGAGATCCTGAAGGCCGAGGTCGAGCGGCGCGGCGGGACCGGGCAGGAGGGCACGCTCGTGGAGCGCCTGTCGAAGGTCCTGTCCTCCGAGGGCAACGTGACCTCACGAGGGGAAGCCGTGAAGGTCGGGATGCCGGAGGACGAGCTGCTCCAGGCACGTCGGCGGGTGGAGCGCCTGGCCATGGATGCCGGCCTGTCCGACCCGACCGCGCTCGACGATCGGCAGCTGAGTGGGGCTGTGGACGTGCTCGAGGCCGAGGAGCAGGAGGTCTCCCGGGACCGCTCCGCCGTGATCGACGTCCTGGACCGGGTCCAGGACGAGCTGAAACGGCGGTACAAGGAGGACCCCTCGCTGGTCCTGTCCTGAGCCTACCCCGAGCCTGCCTGTGGTTCGCTCGGGGGAACCTTCCAAGCCTTTCGTCCATCCTCCCCTTCCCCTGGGGGATGGGTCTTTGGGCCGGAGGCCCTATGGACCCCGTCCATCGAGAACGGCAGGCTAATCCGGCATTTAGCCCTTCTCGCTGCGATAACGTCCGCGCCGATGACAGAACAGAACCTTCCCCAGACGGTTCTCGGGGTCCCGGACCCCGAGCTCCCGACCGTCCACGAGCAGCTCATGGTGTTCGCGCGCGAGCTGGGGGAGCTCTACCAGCTGGAGCGGCAGCGGAGCGCCGAGCTCGAGACGGTCCTGTCCAGCCTTCAGGAGTCCTACATCGCCACGATGAAGAGCCTGGCCCTGGTGATCGAGGCCAAGGACCGGACCACCCGGGGACATCTGGAGCGCACGCAGGTCTTCGGGATGGCGCTGGCCCGGCGGGTGGACCCCGCCCTAGCCGAGGCCGTGGAGCTCGCGTACGGTTTCTTCCTGCACGATCTGGGGAAGGTCGGCATTCCCGAGGACATCCTGTGCAAGGCGGGACCCCTCTCGGGAGAGGAATGGGCGCTCATGCGAGGCCATCCCGTGATCGGCGCCCAGATCGTGGCCCCGATCCGGTTCCTCGGTGAGGCCACGCAGGTCATCCGACATCACCATGAGCGCTTCGATGGCACGGGCTATCCCGACGGCCTGGCCGGCCGAGACATCCCCCTTCCGGCCAGGATCTTCGCCGTGGCGGACTCCTTCGACGCCATGATCAGCGACCGGCCGTACCGGCTCGCCCGCCCGATCGAGGCGGCCCTCGAGGAGATCGAGGAGGGCGCCGGCACGCAGTTCGATCCCGAGATCGTGGACGCATTCGTCTCGCTCGTCGAGGACGACTCGCTCACCGCAATGGAGGGCGACGACCCCGACCGGCTCGCGCACGTCGGGTAGCTCCCCCTAGGCTTCGACGGGATGGCGTCGGGGACCGTCCTCGTCCGTGTGCTGCGGTCTGGGCTGGAGGAATCCGTTCACCTCGGGCACGTCGCCGTGTGCGACGGGGACGGCCATCTGGTGGCGTGGGCCGGGGATCCCCATCGCCTGGTGTTCGCCCGCTCGTCCATGAAGCCGGTCCAGGCCGCCGTCTCGCTGGGCGCGATCGGCGGTGGCCTCGGCGATGACCTCGTGGCGGTGATGTGCGCCTCGCACAACGGAGAGCCGGTCCATGTGGCGGCGGTCCGGCGACTGCTTCGAGCGGCCGACCTGGGGCTGTCCGCACTCCGCAACCCGCCCGGGTGGCCGCTCGATCCCCGATCCATGGCCAAGGCTGGAAGGCCCCGCCGGGTGCTGCACAATTGCTCCGGCAAGCATGCCGGGATGGTGGCCGGCTGCGAGCGACAGGGCTGGGACCTCGAGGGGTACCGTTCGGCGACCCACCCCCTCCAGCGGAGGGTCTTCCGAGCGGTGCGTGGCCTGACCGGCTTCGACGACATCGCGGTCGGCGTCGACGGCTGCGGCGTCCCCGTTTACGGGATGCCGCTCTTCAGGATGGCCATGCTGTACGCCCGGCTCGGAAGCCCACGGTCCTTCGGGGCCCTCGGCCAGCGGATCGCCCAATGCTCGGCCGCTATGCGAGCTCACCCGTACCTCGTCGCCGGCAGGAACCGGACCGATACCGCCGTCATGAAGGCCTCGGCGGACCTCCTGGCGAAGTCCGGTGCGGAAGGGCTCGCTTGCGCGGCCGTGCCGCAAGCCGGGCTCGGGGTGGCGGTGAAGGTCGCCGACGGCGGCGAGCGGGCGTCGGGACCGGCGCTCATCCGCGCCCTGGCGCTCATCGGAGCGCTCTCCGAGGCCGAGCTCGGGGAACTGGAGCGCTTCGCCCGTCGCCCGGTGCTGGGGGGAGGCGCCCGGGTGGGCGAGGTAGTGGCCGAGTTCCGTCTCCGCCGGGCCCGCAGCGACGCCTAACGCGGCTCGAAGCCTGGGGAGGCGAGGTGTTGGTGCAGCCCTATCCGCCGGGTCGCGTAGCATCGAGAGCATGACCTCCTCGATGGCTTCTCCGGCACGGTCCCGCGTGGCCGTCGTCAGCCTGCACACCTCGCCCCTCGATCAGCCGGGCACGGGTGACTCGGGCGGGATGAACGTCTACATCCGAGCCGCGGCCGATTCCCTTGCGGCCCGAGGAGTGGGGGTGGACGTCTTCACCCGGTGCCAGGGAAGGGGCGGGCCCGACATCGAGGAGCTCGCCTCGGGGTCGCGGATCATCCAGGTCAAGGCGGGTCCATGCGCCCCGGTAGCGAAGGAGGAGCTCCCCCAGTTCCTCCCGGAGTTCCTCGGTGGCGTCCTGCGCCGCCAGGAGGCGGAGTCATCGCGCTACGACCTGGTCCACTCTCACTACTGGCTGTCGGGATGGGTGGGACGGAGCACCAAGGAGATCTGGGGTATCCCGCTGGTGGCGTCGTTCCATACGTTGGGCAAGGTGAAGAACGCTTCGCTGGCCCCCGGGGAGCGCCCGGAGTCTGCGGCCCGCCTGGCCGGGGAGGAAGCCGTCATCGGTGACGCCGACCGGATCATGGCCGCGACCCCAGCCGAGGCGGCCCAGCTCGTGGGGCTGTACACGGCCGACCCGGGTCGTATCAGCCTGGTTCCCCCAGGGGTCGATCACCAGCTCTTCTTCCCCAGGCCGAAGGACGAGGCCAAGGCCAGGCTCCACCTTGCGGGGGTTCGGCTGCTGCTGTTCGTGGGCCGGCTCCAGGCGCACAAGGGCCCGGACATCGCCATCCGCGCTCTGGCCGAGATGGTGGCCCGTGACCCAGAGGGAACGGTCGACGTGGTGCTCGCCGTGGTGGGAGGACCGAGCGGAGCCGGCCATGGTATCGAGGTGGGCCGGCTCATGGAATTGGCGGCCGCGCTTGGGGTGGGCGAGCGGGCCATGTTCTTCCCGCCGCAACCGCAGAGCCGGCTGGCCGACTTCTACGCCGCCGCCGAAACCGTGCTGGTCCCCTCTCGCTCCGAGTCCTTCGGCCTGGTCGCGCTGGAGGCGCAAGCCTGTGGCACCCCGCCCGTCGCCTCCGCCGTGGGCGGGCTCCGCTACGTCGTTGCCGACGGCGTGACGGGCTTCCTGGTGGAGGGACATGACCCCGGCGACCATGCCGAGCACGTGCTCCGGCTCCTCCGCGACCCTCGCAGGGCGGCGCGGATGGGCCGGGCCGCGGTGGCCATGTCCCTTCGATTCTCCTGGGAATCCACCGCGGAGGAGATCCTGTCGGTGTACCGGGAGGTGCTGGACGGGCGGGTCGCCACCGGAGGCCGCGCCGGGGGGGCGTTGCCGGAGTGAAAGCGGCCATGTGATCCGGGGACGGGCCGTGACGCTCCGGCCGGTGGAGGAGTGGGACCACCCGCTCATCCATCAGTGGCAGAACCAGCCCGAGGTCTGGTGGTGGATGGACTACGAACGGCCCTTCTCCCAACAGGACATCGCCGACGCGGAGGAACGCTCGCGCGCGGAGGGGCACCCGTTCATCATCGAGGCGGAGGGCAGGCCAGTGGGCAAGATCGGGCTGAATCAGTTCCGCCGCCGGGACCGCATCTGCTCGCTGTACATCTACATCGGTGAGCCCAGCGCATGGGGCAAGGGCTATGGCAGGGACGCTGTGAGGACGCTGCTGTCGTACGCGTTCGACCGCATGGATCTGCACATGGTGGAGCTGTGGTCGCTCGCGTCGAACGAGCGGGCGCTCCGCGCCTACCAGGCGTGTGGGTTCGCCGTCGACGCCACTCTTCGCCAGCGTTCGTTCAAGGACGGTGGATTCGTCGACCGAGTCATCATGAGCGTCACGCGCGAGGAGTTCGGCCGAATTCGATTGCAGCACAACGATTCCCAGGGCTAGCGATTCTTTTGTCAGACCGCTGGAGTGTTTGTCACTCTTTCTCGCGATGCTGCTACCTGCGGATATGTTGCGTGACCTGCGGCTTCCCCCGCTTGACGGTGTATAGGGCCACCGATACATTTCGCCTCGCTCCGAGCAGCCGAAGTGGCTGAGTCAGGGAACCGAAGCGGGGAGCCCTGGGAAAGCCGTAAGGCCGACTGGGCGCACCTGGTCGTACGGTTGGGAAAGCCAACTAGCTGTGCGGCCGGGGAGGCTCGGAAGGCCCCAAAGCCCAACGAAAGGCGTCTACCTCTCGGAAACCGAGACAGTTGCAAGGGGTTGCTCGGAGCACCTGAGCCCGAGGGGCTGACGGTGGTTGGAGGCTCCGGCCTCCGACGAGCCGAAGGTCCCTCGGGTTCTGTCTTTTCTGTACGGATCGGGCTGTACGGTTCGGGCCGATGAATGCCCCGGTCCTTCGGCTCACGCAGGCCCTGTGGTTCCGGTGGCTGGCCACCCGGACCCCCCCGGGCCGTGCCCTCGCATCGCGGTTCGTAGCCGGCGAGCGCCTAGACGACGCCATCGTGGCCGCCCGGTTGCTCGCCGACGACGGGATTCGGGCGATGCTGGATCACTTGGGGGAGAACGTGCGGGCCCCCGAGCAGGCGTCCGAGGCAGCCAATGCCTACGTCCGGGCCCTCGACCGGATCCGCGATGAGGGCGACCTCGACTGCATGGTTTCGGTCAAGCTGTCGCAGCTGGGCCTCGACTTCTCAGCCGAGCTCTGCGTCTCACAGATGGAACGAGTGATGGCCGCAGCATCGTCCGCCGGTTCCGTGGTGATGATCGACATGGAGAGCAGCGCGTACGTCGACCGGACCCTAGCCATCTTTCGTAACTTGCGAGCCCGCCACGATCGGCTCGGATTGTGCCTGCAGTGTTCGCTGCGCCGGACCGACGCCGACATCCGAACCCTTCCCCCGGATTCGATCATCCGACTGGTGAAGGGGGCCTACCTGGAATCGCCGGAGATCGCCCTCTCGAGCCGGAGGGAGGTGGATGCCGCGTTCGCCCGGTGCTTGGTCCGGCTGATCGACCTGGGCCATAGTGTGCACGTCGCCACGCACGATCCCCGGCTGATCGAGGGGACGAAGCGGTTCCTGGAACGTCGCGGCGTGCTCTGGTCTCGCCTGGAGTTCCAGATGTTGTTCGGGGTCCGGCGGGATCTTCAACGTCGCCTGGCGCAGGGCGGATACCCGGTGCGCGTGTACATCCCCTACGGCGCCGAATGGTATCCCTACCTGACCCGGCGACTGGCCGAGCGACCTGCCAATATGTGGTTCTTCCTGACGAACCTGGTGAGGAGAAGGAGATGAGTCGAGGAAGGACGGGGAATGACTAGGCGGGTCGCGTTCCTCGGCGGCGGCAAGATGGGCGAGGCTCTGGTGTCCGGGCTGATCCGCTCGGGTGGGCGTAACGCCGACGAGATCATGGTGACCGCCCGTCGCGAGGAGCGAGCACGTGAACTGGCCGAACGAAACGGCGTGACCGCCACCCTGTCCAATCCCGAGGCCGTGGAGTGGGCCGAAACCGTCGTGCTCACGGTCAAGCCACAGGATATCGAGGCTCTCCTGGGACAGGTGGCCGAGCACGTGACGTCGGAGCACCTCGTGGTCAGCTTCGCCGCCGGCGTCCGAACCTCGTTCGTGGAGAAGCATCTCGCCTCGACGGTGCCGGTAGTCCGCGTCATGTCGAACATCGCCGTGTTGGTGGACGAGGCCATGTCGGTGGTCTCCCCCGGATCCCAGGCCGAGGACAAGCACCTCTCGGTCGCCGAGGAACTCTTGGGTTACGTGGGAAAGGTGATCCGGCTCCCCGAGGTCCACCTCGATGCAATCACGGCCACGAGCGGCTCGGGTCCGGCCTACTTCTTCCTGTTGGCCGAGGCGATGATCGAGGCATGCATCCTCCTCGGGCTGTCGCGGGACGTGGCCACCGAGCTCATCATCCAGACCATGCTCGGCTCGGCCAAGATGCTGCGTGTCACGGGCAAGCACCCCGTGGAGCTCCGGGAGATGGTGACCTCCCCCGGCGGCACGACCATCGCGGCGATCCGTCACCTGGAGGAGGCTGGCGTGCGGGCCGCATTCCTGAACGCCATCGACGCCGCCCGCCGCCGGAGCGCCGAGCTGGCCCGGGGCGGCGAAGAGGAAGGGGACGCCTGAGCGTGGGGCGGGGAGCGAGGGCCAGGGTGCGCTGGGCGCACGACCGGGAACGCAGGAAGAAGGTGCGGGAGAAGCGCAGAGCCGCCGAGCTCGCCGCGTCGAGGAAGAAGAGGAAGTAGGGTCCCGCCCTCAGCCCTGGCTGTCGATCCGGTTGCGAAGGATGCCGATCCTCTCCGCCTCCAGCTCTATCTCGGCGCCGGGCCAGATCCGGTGATCCAGCTCGAGGGAGGTGAGAGGGGAGGCGGCGAAGGCCTCACCGGGCTCGAGGGCCTCCAGGCGCGAGGCCGCCGCCACCTCCTTCAGCAGGTCGTGAGCCGTGCCGTTCAGATTACCCTTGGCCCATTGATCGCCGTCCACGCGCACGGTGACGAACTCGGTCTGCGGGTCGATCTCGTCGGCCGTGAGGAGGCAAGGTCCGATGGCCACCGGGAGCCCATCGGGCCGAGGGGTCGGGTCGCCGGAGCCGTCCCGGACCGCGAAGTCGCTGACCAGTGTGTAGCCGAACACGGCATCCCCGACCTCGTGTGAGGAGCCGGCGTCCCTCACGCCTCGTCCGAGGATGGCAGCGATCCGAGGCTCATACTCGAGCCACCCCGCACCCGCCGGCCACGGCACCTGGTCGCCTGGACCCACCACCCTGCGAACGCCCTCGATCGTGTCACGGCTCCGAAGGGAGGTCGGGAGGATGGGCGGGAGCAGGCGTGCACCTTTGACGACGAGGGTGGCTGCCTCGTCCCGTTCCAGGGCTGCGCGGGCGGCATCGAGCACCGTGCCCCCGTTGCTCGAAACCAGGGCTTCCATGCTGGTGGGGAAGGCCGGGTGCCCGACCAGGTCGGGCAGGTCGACCACCTCACCCTCAAGGAGCGCTCCCAGTCGCCGGTGCCCCCATCGGTCGAAGGTCACGAGCCTCAAAGGGAGGCCGATGATACGCCTCCGCCCGGGCCGTTTCTTGATATCCGCGGGTCGGTTCGAGCGCGCGGGCGACTGGTGCGCGACTTGGGACGGATCTGGCGCCCCGGCTACGATATGAGCCGTCGTTCGAGCGAGACCGTTCGATCAGGAGGCGACTCCCATGGCAGAGCAGGGCTTCCGCATCACCTATGCGACCATGTCGGCCGATAACGAGGAGCTGCACAAGGCCTACGACCGGGGCATCAAGGTTGCCCGGTCCTGGCTGGGGAAGCGGCATCCGTTCTACGTGAACGGTGAGGCCAGGCAGGGGAGTGGAACCAAGGAGGAGCGGTCCCCGATCGACCACGACCTGGTGATCGGGGAGTTCGCCCAGGCCACCCGGGAGGATGTGCGGGACGCCGTGGCCGCGGCCACCGCCTTCGCGCCGGCGTGGGCGGCCACTCCGTGGAAGGAGCGGGTTGCCCTGGTCCGCAGGGCCGCCGACCTCATCTCTGAGCGGCGAAGCGAGCTCGCGGCGCTCATGGCCATGGAGGTCGGGAAGAACCGCCTGGAGGCCCTGGGCGACGTGGAGGAGTCGGCCGACCTGCTCCGATGGAACTGCAACGAGATGGAGAAGCACGACGGCTTCACCACGCCGATGCAGTCGATGGGCTCGCCTGGTGAGTACGTGGACGTCCTTCGACCCTACGGCGTATGGGCCGTGATCAGCCCGTTCAACTTCCCCATGGCCTTGGCCGCCGGCCCCTCGAGCGGGGCGCTCGTGGCCGGGAACTGTGTGGTGTTCAAGCCGGCCCACCTCGGCGCCTTCACCGGCCTCAAGCTGTACGAGGTCTATCGGGATGCCGGGATCCCGCCGGCCGCGTTCCAGTTCCTGTCGGGTCCGGGGAGCGTGGTGGGTGATGAGCTGGTGAACCATCCGGACGTGGACGGCATCACCTTCACCGGCTCCTACGAGGTGGGGATGGGCATCTACAAGGGGTTCGCCAAGGACTTTCCCAAGCCGGTGATCTGCGAGATGGGCGGGAAGAACCCGGCCGTGGTCACCGAGAAGGCGGACCTGGACAAGGCGACGGACGGGGTGCTGCGCTCCGCGTTCGGCTACGGGGGCCAGAAGTGCTCGGCCAACTCCCGTGTATACGTCCACCGGAAGGTGTACGACGAGTTCGTGCGTCTCCTCAAGGAGAAGACCGAGAAGATCAAGATCGGCGATCCGCTTGAGAAGGACGTGTACTTGGGGCCGATCATCGACGACAACGCAGTGACCACGTTCGAGGAGGCGTCGGCGGAGGCGAAGAAGAACGGGAACGTCGTCATCGGAGGTGACCGGCTGAAGGAGGGCGATCTGGCCCGGGGGAACTTCGTCCAGCCCACGGTGGTCGAGGTGCCGCTCGACTCCTGGATCTGGAAGCGGGAACTGTTCGTGCCGTTCGTCTCGGTCGCCCCCTACGACGACCTGGACGAGGCGCTTCGATTGGCGAACGACACCGAGTACGGCTTGACCGCTGGGTTCTACAGCGAGGATCGGGACGAGATCCAGCGGTTCCTCGACACGATCGAGGCCGGCGTGGTGTACGTGAACCGCCGGGCCGGCGCCACGACGGGCGCGTGGCCGGGCGTCCAGCCCTTCGGCGGCTGGAAGGGATCCGGCACCAGCGGGAAGGCCGGCGGCGGCCCCTACTATGTGCAGCAATACCTGCGCGAGCAGTCACGAACGGTGATCGAGGAGTGAGCGCTCCGGAGATCGCCGACCTCGCGGCGGCCCA
>JBIOXZ010000046.1:0-12883 GCA_044869895.1 Actinomycetota bacterium
TCCTTTGACCTCAGTCCCGCTCACGCAGGATCTGGACGACCAGGCGGAGAATCAACAGCACGGAGAAGAACAGTCCGATCCCCCCGAGGAGACTCAGCAGGCCCAGTCCGCCAGGCCCGGGCGGCGATGGGGCCGTGAGAAGGATCGACGAAGACAGCGCCAGTGCCGAGCCGACCAGCCCAGTGACGACCCTATTCACCATGCCTCGTGCTACTCGCACGTCTTCCGGCTCGGAGAGGAGGCTTACCCGAGTGCGGAGCTCCCCGAGCAGAAGCGCTTGCGCCAAATCGTCCATCTTGCGGGGGAGGCGGGCCAGGGCTGGGCCCGCGTCCATCGCCTGCTGCAGCACGAGCTCCTGAAGGTTTTTCGGGGCCGTCCGCTCGGCGACGATCTCACCGCCGAGTCGACGCGCTGCCTCGACGATGTTGTAGGCGGGCACGATCACCTGCAGTGTTCCGAGCAGCGTGACGAGAGTTCGGAACAGCGTGGTCGTGGAACGAGGCAGGAGGATCCCGAAATCGCGGAACACGAACAAGGCGTCACTGAACAGATCCGGATTCACCGTGCCATCGGGTTTGATCGCCCCGGAGAGCAGACGGGCAAGCTCGCGGTCGAGGCCCTCTTTGTCGACCCGCCTCGTGTGCGTGCCGATGCGAAGGGCGGCCTCTCGCAAGAGTGACGGATCCTCGGTCTGCAGTCCCCGCATCATGTCGACGAGGCCGGACCGCTCGAAGCGGTCGAGTCTCCCCATGGCTCCGAAGTCAATGAGCGCGAGTCGCCCGTTAGGACCCAAGAACACGTTCCCCGGGTGGGGGTCTGCGTGGAATGGCTGACCCGCAAGCATCTGTCTCATTGTGAGTGACAGCAGTCCATCGGCCAGGGCCCTTCGCCGGTCTGGGTCCAATGCATCGAGGGCGCCGGATGCTCCGATGCTCTGCCCCTGCATCCGTTCCTCCACCATGACGCGGCTCGTCGAGAACTCCTCCATCACTTCGGGCACGCTGACCTGATCGGAGTCCTGAAGGGAGCGCCTGAATGCCGTGGTGCGCGTAGCTTCAATATGGAAGTCAAGTTCCTCTCGGGTTCGCTCGGCGAACCCCGCGACCAGCTCCTTGAGCCCAAGCGATCGTGCCCATGTGGTCCGGCGGTCGAGGCGATTGGTGAGCCGGGCCAGGATGTCGAGGTCCTGTTCGATGGACTCCCGGACTCCGGGTCGCTGGGACCTTCACCACCACCTCTCGCCCGCTCCGAAGGCGGGCGACATACGTCTGAGCGATCGAAGCTGAGCCGATGGGGTCGGGGGAGAGCTCGGCAAAAACGTCCTCCGGCGGACCAAGCTCCTCTTCGATGACCGCGCGGGCCGCGGTCGGGTCAGCGGGAGCAGCTCGATCCTGAAGCCTGGCGAGCTCGGCGGCCACCGCCCGGGTGACCAGGTGGGGCTGCGCCGCCATGGCCTGACCGAGTTTGACAAACAGCCCGCCCGCCTCCTCGAACGTCCCGCTGAGAGAGCGCCCGAGGCGGGACCCTCGTACCTCCACCTCGTGACCGCCCGGGTGGAGGAGACCCTGCCGAATGGCGATCGTGCTGACCTTCACATAACGGACGGCCCGCTCGAAAAGCCGTCGCGTTCCCTGGATCGGGCGAGGGATGCCGCGGATCCGCCAGCGAGCGCCGGGCCTCGCGATGAGCTCCACCACGGCCAGCAAGGTGAGTCCCCACCGTCCGCGCTCTATGCCGAGCAGGCGTCGTACCAGCGCTACGGCCAGGATGAGGATAAGCAGTGAGGCCAGCAGCTCAAGCATGGTGCCCCCTCCGGTAGGACTTCCACCCGGAAGTTAATCCATCCGAGACCTTCCACCGCCAGGCATTCACCCGGAAGGATGCGAGCATGCACGCCGCAGCTTAGGCTGGGAGGGGAGCCCCATGCCGCTTCCCGGCGGAGCTGCGCAGCAACGGGCTCGCGGGATTGACGTGCGGGATCAGAGCGCCGGCGAGGCGGTCTACTCGAGACCGACGCCGGGCACGAGGAGGGCGCGGTGGACATCGGGATCGGGATCGGCAACACGCTGCTCGACATGGACGGGCTCACGCTGGTCAAGTGGGCTCGACTTGCGGAGACCCGGGGGTTCTCCAGCCTCGCCTCGATCGGCCGGGTGGCCTGGCCCGGCTACGACGAGCTGGCGGCGTTCGCCGCCGCCGCGGCCGTCACGGGGCGGATCGAGCTCTTGACCGACGTCCTGCTCGCTCCGACGTACGGCACGGCCCGGCTGGCCAAGCTCACGGCGAGCGTCGACCGGCTGTCGAACGGTCGGCTGACCCTCGGGCTCGGGGTCGGGGCCAGGCCGGACGACTACGAGGCAGCTGAGGAGGACTTCACCACAAGGGGGAAGCACTTCGACGAGCAGCTCGAGTCGCTCCACGAGAGTTGGGCCGGGCATCCGCCGAAGGGCGCGACGGAACCGGCCGGCCCGACCACGGCGCGGGAGCGGATCCCCATCCTGTTTGGGGGCGACCCGACCCGCGCCGCCCGCCGGGCGGTCCGGTGGGACGGCGGGTTCACGGTCGGCGGAGCCCCACCAGAGATGGCGGCGGGCATGATCGAGACCTTCCGCGCCGCGTACAGCGAGGCCGGCGTCAGCGGGACACCGCGCGTCGTGTGCCTCACCTACTTCGGGCTCGGCGACCACGAGGAGGAGTCGATCCGCCAGCTCCGGGCGTACTACGGGTTCGCCGCCGAGCGGGCGGAGTGGATCGCGAAGTCGGCGGCACGAACCGCCGAGGACATTCGGATCCGCATCAACGCGTTCCGGGAGATAGGAGCCGACGAGCTGATCTTCAGCCCGAGCGTCCCCGACGCCGACCAGGTCGACCTCCTGGCCGATGTGGTGGGGCTGCCCGGGTGACGGCAGACATTCCCGAGCGACTCGGCAGCATCTCAACGGCCCTCCTGGATCACCTCGACGTCCACGTCCGGGACCAGGCGGAGCCAGGCGGCATTCGCCGTCAGGACCCGACGGCCGAGCCTGAGCCCGAGTGCCAGACTGGCGCGATCGCCGAGCGACAATCCCGCTTTCGCGGTGAGCGGGCGAAGCCGCCCACTCTCGACGGCGATGTCCGCGTCGAACGGAACGACATCGAGCGGGAGTCTCGTGATGGCGTCTAACACCCGGTCGGGGTCCTCACCCGAGTCCGTGAGCTTCGACAGGACCTCGGCGAGGCTCAGTGCGCCGATCACGGCGTCCGCCGCAAGGGCGCGTTCGACGACGTCGGCCCCGGCCTCGTCGCGCAGGTACGCCAGCAACGCGGAGGCATCGAGGACCGTCACGTAGCCTGGTCCCCCCGACTGGGCTCGAGGTGGCCTTGATCCTTTGGATTCGACGATGAGGTTTCGGGGTAAACAGGCACCATGACTACTTCATGGGAGACGCTAGCCGCCCTGGCGGCGAAGGGCGAGATCCGCCTACACCTGGATCTGGCCTCGATCCTCGGCTACATCCTGATCGGGCTCGTCGTCGGGCTGGTGGCACGGCTCATCGTGCCTGGGCGCGATCCTCTGGGCCTGCTGGGCACGCTTCTGGTCGGCGTGGTCGGCGCCGTCATCGGCGGATGGCTCGCCGGAGAGGTGTTCGCCGAAACCGCCGGCGTGGACTGGATCGCCTCGATCCTGGTCGCTGCCGTGCTCGTCCTGTTGCTACGCGCGGGCTCACGCCGCCGCGTGACGTCCGGCCGCTGGTAGCTCGCGTACCGCTACTTCCGGATTACACGCTGCCCGACTCGCATCGCGACCACCGCGATCGCGAGCGCCCCGAGCGACATCGCGGTCGCAATGACCGAGATGGCATATGCCGTCGGGGGCACGTCTCCCGAACGCGATGTGGCGAGGACCACGGGAATCGTCCGACAATCGTTCGGGAGGCATAAGAGGTCGCTGAGCGGGATCTCGTTGAAGGATAAGGCGAACGCGACCGCCGCAGCCACGACGATCGCGGGGGCACACAGCGGAAGCAGGACTCTGCGGACCGTCGACAGCGGCGGCGAGCCGAGGTCGGCGGCCTGTTCCTCGTAGGAGGCGTCCAGCAGCAGGGTCCGGATCCAGACGATGAGCGCGACGAAGGGCAGCGCGATGGTCACGTGGGCGAGGAGCTGCGCGGTCGCATCGAGGTTCGCCCGAACGACGAACGCGAACAAGTAGAAGATGGCGACCGCCAACGCTAAGTGGGGCAGGGCGATCAGGATCAACAGCGATACTCGGACACCGCGCCAGCCTCGACCGGAGATGTGAGCCAGGCCCAGCCCGAGCGCCGTGCCGATCGGCACCGCGAGCGCGACGGTCGCGAACGCAAGCCGTGCGCTGTGGACGAACGCCGCCCCGAGGACGGGATCGTGGATCGCGAACCGGTACGCGTCGAATGTCAGGGGGCCGCCGAGGGCGAACGGTCCCGAACCGAGCGACGCGGCGATCGCGACGGCGACAGGGACCAACGACCAGACGATGTAGCCCCACGTGATCGCTGCGAGGACGAGCGGTCGACGCGTCGTTCGTTACCCTCTGGGAAGCGGCACGATGCGCGATTATCCGCCTACCCACGAGGTCTTGCTTGAGCCCGCACCATGGCGCCACCGAGGGCCTCCGGCTACCATCGGCCACGCCTAGGGCGTCGTGCCTAGGCGGCGAACAAATCATGGTTCGGGAGAGGAGCGATGACGAGTCCGGTCACCGCTGTGGCCGACAGGCTCGAGGCGAAGGCCGCCTCGTTCGTGAAGGAGAACCGCCTGCCCGGCGCCGCAGTGGGCGTCGTGCATGGCGACGAGCTCGTCTGGTCTGCGGGTGTGGGGTTAGCCGACGTGGCGAGCCGGCGCGCGTCCGACAGCTCGACGATGCACCGGATCGCGTCGATCACGAAGACGCTTACCGGCGCCGCGATCATGCAGCTCCGCGACGAGGGCCGGTTGCACCTGGACGATCCGATCGTCACGCACATCCCTGAGCTGCGAAACGCCCAGAGCCCGTTCGGGCCGATCGAGACCGTCACGATCCGGCGCATGCTCTCGCACGAGTCGGGCCTGATGAGCGAACCACCAGGCACGGACTGGGCCGTGCCGACGTACGAGGGCGTCGTCGAGCGGAACCTCGCCAGGGCGGAGGAGATCGGAGCGCGTGTGGCCCCGAACACGCAGTGGAAGTACTCGAATCTCGCGTACCAGCTGTTGGGCGAGGTCGTGACGCGCGTGAGCGGCGAGCCCTACGTCGAGCGCCTACGCGCGGCGATCCTTGAGCCGCTCCGGATGGCGAGCACGGCCTTCCGAGCCACTGGCGGAGGAGCTGCTGGCTCGTCGGGCGACGGGCTACTCGGCGCGGTGGTTCACCGACGAGCTCGATGTCGCCCTTGTCATGCCGCCGGTTTGGGCCGAGGGTGGCCTCTGGTCCTCGGTCGAGGAGCTGGCCCGCTGGCTCTCGTTCCAGTTCCGAACCGACGCGGGTCCGCGCGTCGGCGCCCAGATCTTGTCGGGCTCGACGCTGAAGGAGATGCACACGCCTCGCTACCTCCTCGACGAGGCCTGAACCGAGGCGTGGTGCGTCGCTTGGTACGCCACCCGCCGGGAGGACGTCGTGTGGGTGCAACACTCAGGCGGCCTCCCTGGATTTTCCACCAACCTCTGCTTCCCGAAGGAGCGGGTCGGCGCGCTCGCGCTGTTGAACGGGATAGGAGAGGCGGAAGTGCTGGCGATGGATCTGGCGGGGATCGGCCGGACGGCGGTCCGTGAGTCCGCGCCGGTGATCGCGCCGCCGGCGGCGATGCCCGAGTCGTATCGGTCGCTGCTCGGCATCTACATCGGACCCCAGTCCGGTGAGCTGATCGGCTGGAGTGGCGCGACGCGAAGCTCATGTTCGTCTCGGCAGACGATCCCGTGTGGCGGCCGGCCGGCCCTAACGGCCACCGATGACCCTGATGTGTTCACGGTCGACCCAGGATTCCGCCCCTCGGGAGAGCCGACCACGTTTGCCCGAACGAATGACGGACGCGTGCGCTCGGTGTTCCTCGGCGGCGAGACCTGGACACGGTTGGACCCGGTGAGCGGATAAGAGCCCGACGCGGCCTAGTCGAGCAGGGCGTCGAACCCCTTCAACGTGTCGCCCAACCGCTCCGCCAGCGTCCTCGCGAGCCATCGGTGGAGCGCCGCGGCCAGCTCGGGCTCGTCGGCCTCCAACTGCTCGATCGAAGCTCGGGTGAGCCGCAAGACCACGCACGGCGTCTCGGCCACCACGTCCGCCGTGCGCGGAACACCCGTGTACATCGCCACTTCTCCGACCACCACGCCCGGGCGCACCGTTCGCAGGCGCATCCGGGTCCCCTCGGGCGTCACCAGTTCCACCCTGAGGCGGCCCGACTCCAGCACGAACACGTCGTCGGGCGGATCGTCCTGGCGGATCAACACGGTTCCCTCCGAAAGCTCGACCCGCTCGAGATACGTCCCCAGGCGCAGCGGCAGCCCGGCAAGGGTGTCGCTCGACCCGTCCACGACGACGACCGGGTCGTCCGCGGCGGCTACGGCTTCCACCTCCCGGGCTGCGCTCTCGAGCAGGCCGTCCTCGGCGACCTGCAGGCCGTGATCAAGGTCCCGCTCGAACCTGACGACCCCATCGGACTCGACGACACCGCCGCGGCGAAGCTGGCTCTTCACCCCCTCCGACACGCCCGCGAAGACGAGCTCGAACCGGTTCGCCTTCGCGAACTGGGCCGCCTTCACGAAGGACACCACCGCCGATGCGTCGACGCCCGTCACGCGCCGGAAGTCAAGGAGCAGGAACCGGAGCGGTCCCGCTTCCACTCGTTTGCGGATCCGCTCGAGCAGGCCGCTCGCCGTCCCGAAGAACACGAACCCGTGCACGCGAAGGATCTGGACGCGCTCTCCCAGCGCCCGAAGCGCCGCACGCTCGCTGGGAGGGCGGTCGACGTTGCTGTGGTACGTGTCCCCGAACGCTACCTCGTGGACCAGCTCGGTACGGCCGTAATTGACCGCGAACAGGACGACGGCGAGCACCAGCCCGATCACCACTCCGGGCAAGAACCCCCGCGACGCGATCGTCGCGAAGATCACGAGGACGACCGCGTACTCGCCCACCGGCAGTGACTGTCGCTTGTCGAACACCCACTCGACGATGAAGGCGAGGCCGAGGAACACCAGCACGCCGCCCACGATCATCCGCGGGATCAACTCGATGACGGTAGCGCCGAACACCACGGCCGTGAGCGGGACGAGCGCGGCCACCAGTCCGGCGGCTCGCGCGTTGACGTTCATCAGCTGCCCGAGCGCCGTCAGGCTGAGCGCGTGGTATCCGGGGATCCCTCCCAGGGCACTGGAGAGGACGTTCGTGACACCCGCATCGCGCAGCTCCTCGTTGGAGTCGAGGTCGGTGTGCAGGATCAGCTCGATCCCGCTCACGTTGAACAGGATCGCGATCACGGCAACGAACACCGCGGTGGCGATCCCCGATGCCTGTCCGAGCACGGCGGACCAGTCGGCGCCGGTGAGCGCGCGGAAGGTCCACGGCTGCCATAGCCGGGGCGATTCGAACGGCCCGAGCAGCCACCCCCCATCCCTCGCATCGACGATCGACGAGCCCGTGACGAGCATGCCGATCGCGAACGACACCAGGCCGATCCCCAGAACCACCGGGATCACGATCGGCCTCTTCACGACCCGGGTCGCGACGAGCAGGACCACGCCGAACAGAAACGCGGGGACCCAGCGAGGGAGCGCGTAACTGCTCATCAGGTCGTCCACCGTGCGCAGGTATGGCAGGATGCCCGCCGCGACGCCGACGCCGCCCTTCATGAGCAGCCATCCGGTTCCCGCGAGGAAGCCCCCGACGACCGGATAGGGCACGAACCGGACCAGGTTGCCCAACCGGAACGTCCCGAGCGCCATGAACGCCACGCCGGTGAGAAGCGTCACGACCAAGGTTGCGGCGACGACGGTCAGGAACGCGCGGTTGAGGCTCCCAAAGGCGTCAAGGGCCGTGTTCGTGGCAACGATGGCGAGTACCGCCGCCGCCGCGTCCTGCACGCTCCCGACCACGCCGCGGGCGCCCGCCCGCCAGGCGAGGATCGCGAGTGTCAGCGCGGCCGCTGTCAGGTACAGGCCGATGCCGTCGGCGAGGAACGAAGCGAGGTAGCCGCCGAACACGAGGGCGGCGAACGAGATCGCGAGGACTGCCTCGATGGCACCGATGACCGCACCGGCCGCGAGCGTGGCCAGCAATCCCACTGATCGTCGAACCTCGGACACGGTCCCCCCCGGCGACGCGCTGTGCGGGGCGACTCTATGCGCATGGCGGTCGGTCACGCCAATGGGCTGGAAGGCACCCGATAGGCCATCTCGCGGGGGTGCGGCTTGCTCCTGAGGTCGACGCAGGAGCGTCACCTGGGCGTGATAGTTTCGTTGGGTCGTACCCGCGCCGACGTGTGACCTCAGTCTGCTCGACGACAAGGAGGCCCCCGATGGGACGATTGGTCCTCAACAACGCCATGACGGTTAACGGTGCTTTCGAGGCGCCGGCGCCTGAGCCCGATGGCTGGCTGGTGCTGGACACCGACAGCAATCAGGTCTCGCTGGAGCAGTTCCTGGTGGCGGACGCGATGGTGCTGGGGCGCAAGACCTACGAGGGACTGGCCGCGGTCTGGCCGCAACTGGCGGACGACCCGACCTTGGGGCTGTTCGCGGACCGGATGAACAGCATGCCCAAGTACGTGGCGTCCCGGACCCTGCCGGAGCCGTTGGCGTGGAACGCCACCCTGCTGAAAGGCGACCTGGCCGAGAGTGTGACCGCCCTCAAGGACGGCCACGACAGGACGCTGGTCGCCGTCGGTGCTGGCGAGCTGGCCCATGCCCTCACCACCCTGGGTCTGGTGGATGAGTTCTGGTTCTGGGTGAGCCCGTCGCTGTGGCCGGCCGGGCCGCGGATCTTCGATGGTGTCGGACCGGTCCGCCTGGAGTTGATCGGCTCGACGACGTTTGGCTCTGGCGTGGTGCGACTGGCCTACCGGCCAGCACCCGACCGGTAGGACGGCGCATCCGCCAAGAGGCGAGCGCGGCCGAACCCAATCTCGTTTCCGTCGGGATCGCAGTATGTGGCCTTGCGGCGCCGTCGACTCGAAGAGCTCGCTGATCTCGTCCTCACCGGCATATCGTTGCGCATGGCGAGTCGTCGCGGGCCACACTGGGGAGGTTGGCGTTGGTTGACAGATCGGGCGAGCTCAGGCGAACGCTACCAGCGTTGATCGCATCTATTCCCATCACCATCGTCTACTTCGCGGTGCTGGGCATCGTCCTCACGGCGGCGGGGCCCAAGGGACTCGAGCTCACGACAGACCAGACGAGCGGTTGGATCGCCGTGCTCTATGGACTTCCCACGCTCATCGCTCTCGTACTGACCCTCCGCTTTCGTCAACCCCTCCTGATCACGGGAAACATCTTCGCGATCATCTTCTTCGTGTCCCTCGGTGATCGGATCAGCTTCCCCGAGCTGGTCGGCGCCTCGGTCCTGGCCGGCGCCATCGTGCTGGCAGCCGCGGTTTTCGGGATCACCGATCGGATCGCCGCGTGGATCCCCGCTCCGATCGTGCACGGGCTGATCGCGGGCGCCGTGATGCCGTTTGTCGCCCGCGTGTTCACTTCGTTGAGCACCTCACGGGGAGGGGTGCGGGTTCCGATCGAAGTGGCGCTGATGGTGGGCGCGGCCCTGATCGCCTACCTCGTGAGCCAACGTGTGTTCGGCCCACGCCTCCCGCCGATCCTCCCGGCGTTCCTCGCCGGGATCATTGTGGCCGCGCTGACCGGACAGCTGGGGAACTTTCCGTCCTCATTCGCATTACCGAGCCTGGATCTCATCCGTCCCGACTTCTCGTGGTCCGCGATCCTCACGGCAACTCCGGTGCTCGTTGCGCTGATGACCGTGCAGGCGAACATCCCCTCCGTGATCTACTTGCGGAGCCAGGGGTTCCGTCCGCCGGAGCGCCTTCTCAACGTCGTCAGCGGTATCGCAACGACCCTTGGTTCGCTCCTCGGACCGGTCGCGGTCTCGCTGGCTCTCCCGCCGGTCCTGCTCACCGCCGGACCCGAAGCGGGTCCCCACTCCCTCCGCTACCGGTCCGTGTTTCTCCCCGGGGCCGCGGGCTTGCTGATCGCGGTGCTCGCCGGTACCGCCGCGGAGCTTGCGGTCCTGGTCCCGTCGACATTGCTGTTCGCAATGGCCGGGTTGGCCCTGGTCGGGGCCCTCGTCGGAGCCCTGAAGGAGATCGCCCGAGGGCCGCTGTTCTTGGGGCCAGCGTTCGCCTTCGCCATCGCCCTCTCAGACATGACACTCCTTGGACTGGGACCCTTCTTCTGGTCCCTCGTCCTTGGCACGATTGTCTCGCTGCTGATCGAGCGGGACGGCTGGAACCGGCTGCGCGCCGGGGTGACCGAGCCCGATGCATCGGAGGATCGAAGTTGGTCACCCGAGAGTTGACGAGCGAGTCCGTGGGCCGGCGCCGTGTATTCGGCGACCCGAAAGTTGCCCTTCCCTCAAGTACTCTCATCCCTCATGTCATCAAAGCGTAGACAACTCCAAGTGCGCCAAGGGCCGCCGAAAGCAGCCACGTTCGCCGCGTGCTGGGAGCAGGCGCGAGCTTGTAAACGAGCACCACTCCGCTCAAGATGACGATCGAGCTGAAGCTCGACATGCCGATTATCACCATGGCAACCATCAGTGCGGCGCTGCATCCGACACAGCTGAGACCGTACTTCGCGCCGACGACCACCGCACTCCGCATCAGGTTGAAGGGTAAGGGGCCGTGGAGGGCGCACAATTCCCGGCACCTCGCCTCACTCGCGCGTTTGATCGGAGTCAGTCCGTAGAGGCCTGCCAGCACGAGAGCCACGCCACCGACCAAACCCTGGCCGGGCACGGACATGGGAAACGCATTGCGCACGACATAGCAGATCAGCCCAAACCCGAGCCACATCGAGAGATACGTGAGGCCGAGCAGGCCCGTCGCGGCTTGCCAACCCCGCCTGCCCTGTGAATTCCCGGCGAACTCGAGCACGAGCGGCATCGCCGACCGGCAGCATCATCGCCGCCATCATCACGACCCAGCTGGCGGCGGACGACTCGAGCGACCCCGGGCCCATCGCCATCCCAGCGGTGGACCTCGACTGCCAGATCAACGACACCCACGCGACAGCAGCCAGAGCAAGGAAGGCCAGCGCGGTCAGGGCAGGAGGCGAGATCTCGCTTTCGACACGGCCTGGCTGAACCGTCCCTGAATCCCATCCTCGGCACGCCGGGCAGAATCCGCGCCGCCTAGTTGGTCTGATCAGCCCAACGGCCGATATCGCCTGGCTGAGTGACATCAGTCCGGATATTCGTCCCGGCGGTGGACCCAAGAGTCCAGCCCAGACTCGTCCTCGTCACGGCCCTTCGGAACCAGGTCCATGTAGTGGTAGGCGACGTTCAGCATGTCCAGGCCTCGTTCGTACGTCGAGTACGTGTGGTAGACGTGCTCACCTTCCTTGAGGAAGACGCTGATCCCCGGCGCCTCGGTCCCCGACCACTGGGTCACCCGGTAGTTGTACTCGACCTCACCCGCGTTCAGTTCATCGGGGGTGAACGAGACCCCGTAGTCGAAGTTGAAATCGCTGCCCGCAGAGGAGAACCAGGGGAACGTCCAACCCATCCGCTCCTTGTATGCGGCCAGCTTCGGGTACGGTGCGCGCGACACGGCGGCGATGGTGATGTCGCGATGGTTCAGGTGGACCGTGACGCGATCGAAGTTGTCCATCCAGAACGAGCAGGCAAAGCACGCTGCCTCGGCGGTCCATGACGTGTGCTCCCCCGCCGTTTCCGGATTGAACATCGCGTGGTAGATGACCAGCTGGCCCCGCCCTTCGAAAGCTTCGCTCAATGTCTGCCGACCATTCTCGCCTTCGAACATGTACTGCTTCTCGACAAGCTCCCACGGGAGATCGCGGCGCTCTTTGCTGAGCTGATCGCGAAGGCGTGTGAACTCCTTTTCTTTGGCCAGGTGCTTCTTTCGAATTGCGAGCCATTCGTCGTGCGTCACTACTTTGTGGGTTTCCATTCGCTCCTCCTACGCGCGCCCGCGCACCAACCGGATGCTTCGCACTATCGGTAGCACGATCCGTGCCCGCTTCGCTACCTCGCCGAGGCTACCGTACGCAAAGGTTCAGCCAAGAGCCAATCATCGCCTACATCGCTATCACGATTGCGGCACCGAGACCAAGCAGAGGGCCGAAGCCCATGGAGCCTCACGGAACCGAAGTTCCGAGGACCGGCTCAGGTGCTACCACCAGCAGCACCGGCAGGTCCTCGGATCAGCCCGAGGAACAGGTCGAACGCGTCGTGAGAACCTGTGTCCGTCTTGGAACACGAAGTGGAGTTTCGGGCGAGTACGGCTCGAGCCGTCTGGACTGTCCTTGCATGTCTCGGTCTGATCGCGGTTGGGATCGCGGTCGGACTCTCGGGTGAGTGGGTCGGGTGGGTCGGTGCGGCGTTCTTTGGTCTGGGTCTTGTTATCGGCATCATGCAAGTGATCTTCGCGAGCCGAACCGCCTTGAAGCTCGATCCGCAAGGGTTCGCCATGATTCAGTGGGGTGGGAAGCATCGCCGGGACTGTTGGAGCGACGTGGAAACATTCCAAGTCACGCACTTCCTATGGAACAAGGTGATCGCGATCACGTACTCGCCGTCGTACCAGAAGGCCAGGAAGGCTCGCGAGATCGTGCACAGATTGACAGGGCTCGAAGGCACGATTCCGAACCAATACACGGAGCAGATCGAGACTGTGTGCGCGGCGCTCAATGAGTGGAAGCGTCGATA
>JBIOXZ010000047.1:0-2443 GCA_044869895.1 Actinomycetota bacterium
CCGCCGTGAAGCGGCGTGGCCTCACCGCGCTCGCCTGGTCGGCGTGCGGGCTCACGGTGGCGCTGGTCATCGGCACATTCACCTTCGCGTGGATCGTCGGGTCCTTCGATGTCGACTGGCCGGGCGCAATCTGGGTGCTGTCCCTGGCGGCGTTCGCGCTGATGGGCGCGCTGATCGCCGCCCGGAGGCCGGAGAACCCCATCGGGTGGCTCTTCTGCGCCGCCGGGCTGTCGTTGTCGATCTCCACGTTCGCGACGAGGTGGTCTGAATACGCACGCCATCGGGGAGCCCTGCCGCTCGGCCACGTGATGACCTGGCTCGCCACCTGGTCGTGGACGCCCGGCATCCTGCTCATGTTCACGTTCCTGCTCCTGCTCTTCCCGGACGGTCACCTGCCGTCGCGGCGGTGGCGGCCCGTGGGGTGGCTCGCCGGGGCGATCATCGTCGTCGGAACCATCCCCTACGCCATCACGGCGTGGCCGCTGCCCGATCGGCTTTTGGCGAACATCGGGGACTCCGCGCCGGCTGCAGCTCCGACCTCGTTCAAGATCGCCTACAACGTCCAGGTGGCCGGCATCATCATCGGCTTCGTCCTCGGCCTCGCCGGCGCCTTGTCCCTGATCCTTCGGATCCGCCGGTCGACGGGAGATCAGCGCGAGCAGCTCAAGTGGTTCGCGTACGCTGCCGCGATCCTCGTCGTTACCGTCATCGCCACCAGCCCGATGTTCCATGCACCCCAGGTCCTCTCGACGCTCGCCTTCCCCCTACTCCCGATCGCTTCGGCTGTGGCGATCCTGAAGTATCGCCTGTACGACATCGACGTCGTCATCAACAAGACCGTGGTCTTCGCGGCGCTCGCCGCGTTCGTGACCGCCATATACCTCGGGGTCGTCGTGGGGATCGGAGCCCTGATCGGTACGACCGGCAACAACGTGGTGCTCTCGATCATCGCCACGGCCATCGTCGCCTTGGTGTTCCAACCGCTCCGAGCCCGGGCGCGGCGCCTCGCCGACCGACTCGTCTATGGGAAGCGCGCGACGCCGTACGAGGTCCTCGCCGAGTTCTCCGACCGGATGAGCGAGACCTACGCCACCGATGACGTCCTGCCTCGGATGGCCGAGATCCTGCGCGACGGGACCGGTGCCGAGGTCGCTAGCGTGTGGCTGCGGATCGGCGGCGAGCTCCGGCCGGCGGCATCGACCGGCGGGGACGAGCTCGGCGCCGTCCGGCTGACGGGCGACGCCCTGCCCGAGATCTTCGGAGAGCACGCGGTCGAGGTACGCCATCAGGCGGAGCTGCTCGGCGCACTCTCGGTCCGGATGCCTGCCTCCGATCCGATGAACCCGGCGAGGGACAGGCTCGTCCGCGACCTCGCCGCGCAGGCGGGGCTCGTCCTTCGCAACGTGAAGCTGATCGAGGACCTTCGCGCCTCGCGCCAGCGCCTGGTGGCCGCGCAGGACCAGGAGCGGCGCAGGATCGAGCGCAACATCCACGACGGGGCCCAGCAGCAGCTCGTGGCGCTCTCGGTCAAGCTCCGGCTGGCCGAGCAGCTTGCCGGGCGCGACCCGCAGAGGACCGGGGCGATGCTGGGCGAGCTGCAGTCCGAGACGACCGAGGCCTTGGAGAACTTGCGGGACCTCGCCCGGGGGATCTACCCGCCGCTCCTAGCCGACCAAGGGCTCGCCGCAGCGCTCGAGGCCCAGGCCCGCAAGTCCGCCGTGCCCACGATGGTCGAGCCCGACGGGGTCGGTCGCTACGCACCCGAGATCGAGGCCACGGTCTACTTCTGCGCGCTCGAGGCCCTGCAGAACGTGGCCAAGTACGCCGAGGCCTCCGCCGCCACCGTGCGGCTCCGGGCTGAGGACGGTGCCCCGCACTTCGAGGTCGCCGACGACGGCCGAGGGTTCGACCCCGCCTCCACTGGCTACGGGACCGGGCTGCAGGGGATGGCCGACCGGCTGGACGCGGTCGGGGGATCGCTGCACGTCGAGAGCTCGGAGGGCGGTGGGACGACGATCACCGGTCGCGTTCCCCTCGGAGACCGCTCGTGAGTCGGAAGCGTGGCCTCGCTCATCTGCCCAGCTCCGCTGGGAGCACCCCGGATGGGACTGCGGCGCATCGCCCACCGACTGGGCAGGCTGGGGGTCGATCCGGTCCCCGAGCGAGGAGCACGGCGGGGAGAAATCGTGGAGCCATTGGGGAGGGCCGGCGATCAGAGTGTCGGCATGTTCGGAGGCTGGCTGATCACGCGTGACCGTGGCTTCCGTCCGTCAGCCGGCCCCTTCGCCCTCTCGAACAGCGTGTCCTGGTGCGATCGAGCCGGTCATCGGTGCTCACGTTTCTGATAGCCCTCCCGCCGAAGCTTCGCGTGACGACCGCTGAGATGGAGGACATATCCCTCTACCTGCGGACATTTTTTCGAGTACTGTCCAGTTGGGTGCAC
>JBIOXZ010000048.1:0-2113 GCA_044869895.1 Actinomycetota bacterium
TGTCGGTGATCCACCATCGCTCCGACGCGGGGATCGCGCCCCGACGGATCGCCGGCAGGAGCCCAGCCCGGACGACGGAGGACTTCCCGCTGCCGCTCGGGCCGACGACCGCGAGGAACCGCGTGCCCCCCAGCCGCTTCACCAGCTGCTCGATGAGCTCCTCGCGTCCGAAGTAATCGGCGGCGTCGGCTTCCTCGAACGCTCGGAGGCCCTTGTACGGGTTCGCGACGATCGCGCCGGGGGCGTCGGGCACGAGCCGGGCCGCTGCCGAGCCGAGCGCCCGCCGGAACGCGATGTCCTCGGCGGGGTCGTCCGCCTCGGCGCGGAGCCGGATCACCTGGACCGGATCCTTCAGCCCCTTGAGTCGCACCGAGCCCCGGTCGACGTACGTGACACCATCCACCTTCCGGGCGAGGTGCGTGACCGCGGTGCTCGCGAGGATCTCCGCCGGCCCCGCGATCGAGCACAGCCGGGCCGCGAGGTTCAGCGCGCCGCCGCGGTAGCCGTCATCCACGGGCACCGCCTCACCGGCGTCCAGCCCGATCCCGACCGCCAGCGGCAGGGTGGGGTCGGCGACGGTCGCGTCGACGAACCGCCGCTGCAGCTCGATCGCGGCCCGGATCGCCTGCCGGGCCGAATCGAACACCACGAGGGCCTCGTCGCCACGGAGCTCCACGACCGTTCCGTCGTGCGCCCCGACGGCCCCCCGCGCGACGGCGGCGAACCTGCCGGCCAGGAGAGCAGCGGCCTCGTCACCGCGCTCCTGCGTGAAGACCGTGTAGCCGCGTACGTCGGCGATCAGGAACGTCCGGATTAAGGCGTCTTTGCTCTGGCCGGACCCAGCGACCTCGGTCCCGACCCGAGTGTCATCGGCCATGTCCTGGAGGTTTAGCACGGAATTGCCCCCGAAGCACTCGGCGAGCCGGGTCGACCGCAGGCATCGGATGTCCTCGCAGGTAGACTGTCCGGCTTCCGGGGCGGGGTAGCTCAGAGGCAGAGCAAGCCCCGTCCCGACCGCCCCGCGGCGCCTGCCCCCCCGTCGCAACGCGGCAGGGTTACCGCGAGCCTGGGAATCGGGGGTCGTGAGGTCCTCTGGAGACGTCTGCCCTGGTGGGGAGCAAGCGGGGAGGGCTCCACGATTCCTCCCCAACGGGATCGCGCGTCCTCAGGACAGGACAGGACGGCGCCACGCCGACGATCGCCGGGGCCCGTGGTCGTCGGAGTCCTGCCGTCTGATCCATTCGCGACGGATGCCGACGAGCTGATCCTCTGGGACACCCTCGGATGCCGGAACCACTCGTCGCGGGGGATCAGACGACTGGACCCCAGCGCCGAGCGTCGACCCAAACACCCTGACCTGCGGCGTTCGGGTTCTTACAGTGTTCCCTCCGCCTCCGCAACGCCGTGACCAGCGGAAACGCTGGAGCGAAGGGAACAGTTAATAACCCGAACCGCTTCGAGCCTCAGCGCCGCCTATGCGGGCTCGACCCCTACCAAGCATGGGCGATATCTTCCGGATGTCATGCTGAAGACGGAGTCGCGTCCGAGGATCACTCATGACCAGCGTTGAAGTCCGCGACCTCGGCAAACCCGAAGCCGTCGTGAGCCATCCGCTGGGGACCTCCGGCCAGGTTCGCTTAGCCCAGACCGTGATCACCCACCATGTGCTCCAGCCTGGCTGGAGTTGGGAGGAGTACGCGAAGCCCCTGGTCGGAACCGCCTCATGCGAGCTCTACCACCGCGGCGTCGTCCTCAGTGGGCGGATGGGCATTCGGACCGACGAGGGCGAGGAGCTCATCGTGGGGCCGAACCACGTGTTCGATCTGCCGCCCGGACACGTGACGTGGGTGGAGGGCGACGAGGAGCTGGTGATGGTCGACTGGGCGGGCGGCGCAGGATTCGACCCGCAACCTGGTGGCGAAGCGCGCGTGAGTGCCACCATCCTGTTCACGGACATCGTCGAGTCCACGGCCCGCGCGTCCGAGGCTGGCGACAGATCGTGGAAGCGGACCGTGGCCATGCATGACGATGTGGTTCGCAGCGTGCTCGCCGGCTTCGGTGGCCGCGAGGTCGAGACGGCCGGCGACTCGTTCCTGGTCGTCTTCGACAGTGC
>JBIOXZ010000049.1:0-8774 GCA_044869895.1 Actinomycetota bacterium
CCTCAGGTCGTCGCGGACCATCCCGTCGTACTCGGCCGCCTTCTGCGGGTCGTCCAGGTACGCCGGCGGGAAGAGCCGACGGAGATCCGGGTCCGTCCCCGCGTCCTGTCCGGTCAGCAACTGCCGCAGCTGCGCGGGGAGCGAACGCAGGACGTCGCGCTCGGCCCCGGTGATGCGGAGAGCGAAGCGGCCCCCCCGGAGACGCTTGACCCTCGCCGGCGGCACTCAGCGATCCTTCTGCATGGTGGCCCACAGCCCGTGGGCGTGAAGCCGGGACACGTCGAACTCGCATTTCTCCCGGGTGCCGTGTGACACGGCGGCCTTCCCCTTGTGATGGACGTCCAGCATCAGCTTCGTGGCCTTGTCCCGGTTGTAGCCGAACAGCTTCTGGAAGACGAAAACGACATACGACATCAGGTTGATGGGGTCATTCCACACGATCACGACCCACGGGACCTCGGGCTCGACGACCTTCTCGTCGATGGGCTCTTCGGTCTCGACCGGCTGCGTCTCGACGGGAGCGACCTCGACTGGAGCGGTGGAGGGCATCGGGGACACCTTACGGCCGCCGTCACATAAGGATGGCGCGATGTCGCGGTGCGAACCGGCACCGCGACATCGCGCCCTTGAACCTGCCGACGGGCTCCGTTACCCGGTCACTCGAGGGAGCACGTACCATGCAAGGAACGCGAGGATCGCCAGGACGATGATTACGATCGCACTGTACTTGATCGCCGCGTACCCCACGAGCGAGTTCGACTCGGGTTCGTGGATCGTCGGTTCCTCGTGCACGTGCTGATCCTGTTGGTAGCTCATCCCGTCACCTCCTCTCGTTCCGCGGGGGCCCACCCCCGGACGGTTCCTTAGCTCGCTCGCCGGTCCAGAGCCCGTTCCAACTGCGCCTTGGTCATCCGTGAGCGGCCCCGGATCCCACGATCCTTCGCCTCTTCGTAAAGCTGGTCGTAGGTCCGCCCGCCGGGCCCCGTGTGCGAGCGGAGTCCTCCGCGGCGCCCCGAGGAGATGTCCTCGGTGGACGTCCGGCTTGCCTCCTCGGCCTCGCCGGCCCGGGCCCGCTCCTTGTTCACGGTGCGGGCCGCGATCTCCTCCGCGACGCTCTCGGGCTCGCCTCGCTCGCGGAGCCCTTGCTTGATGTGCTCGTACTGCCGCTCGCGCTTCTGGTTCCAGGCTCTCTGCGGCATCGACTACCTCCTGACCCCCACCTCGCGGTCCGTCTCGGCCGCGACGGTCTTCAATCCGCCGAGGAACCCGCCGATCACGGTGACGACTCCACCGGCAAGGATCAGCCACATCCCGACCTGAGGATCGTCTACCGCGTTCACGACGTCCGCACGGATGGCCTGGATTAGGAACAGCACGAAGGCCACGATGCCCAGCGCTCCGGCCAACCGGATCAGCCATCCACCCCTGGTCGCCAAGCCGATCAGACCGAGGATGGCGACGCCGATCACGATCGCGCCGGCCGAGGTGATGAACCGAGAGCCACCGGACAGGGTGGTCCGGTAGAAGGCCTCCCAGCTCATCGAGGTGCCCACGATCCCGTCCACCCAATCCAGCATGGCCCCCACGATCAGCAGGGCCGCGCCGAACAGGGTGAGGATCACCCGGCCGAGCATCGAGCCGACCGGCATGAAGCTCACCACTTCCTCACGCCGCTCGCCGACGCGTTCGGGCGTGGTGCGCTCAGGCGAGTAACTGGAGTCCTTGGTCCTGTCGACGACCACCGGGTCGTTATGGTCGACCACGACCGGCTCGTCCTCGGTGTCTGTCGTTCGATTCCGCCACATGTCTTCACCCCCTTGGTGGACGTGGCGTGCACATACCGCCGGCCTCTCGGGCCGGTCACGCTGGGGTTTTCCCCGAAGGCAGGGTCCTCAAACGCCCAGCCCAGTTTGCGCCTGGCAGCGCCCGGGTACAGGCACGCAGAGCGAAAGGGGCAGCGCATGGGGATCATCGCGTGGTTGATCGTTGGACTCGTGGCCGGAGCCATCGCACGAGCACTCCTCCCGGGGCCGGATCCCATGGGGGTCCTGGGAACACTGCTTCTCGGGCTGATCGGCTCGGTGATCGGAGGCCTGATCGGCAACCTCTTCGTCTCGGGCGATCAGGATCTGACGCCTGCGGGGCTGATCGGCTCGATCCTGGGGCGGTGATCGCACTCCTCGTCTACCGGGCGACCACCAGGCGCCGCACGGCCTGAACAAGCGTGGGGGGCCGGGCTCCCTCAGGGCGCCCCCTACCCTCTCCCGCCGGAGACCGGCCCTCCCCGTCCCCTCGAAGACTTGACCGTGAGACGTCGATCGGCTGACCTGTCGCTCCCACTGATGGGCTGACGGCCCATCGACCATGACGCCGAGCCGTCATTCCGGCGCTGGGTACGACATTCGGCCGATTCCCTCGCGGCCTCGCTGCTCCTACCCTCAGGCCTGCAACCGCCCTGAGGGAGAGGGTCGGCCCATGGAGAGGCTCCGGCGGCGATCGGCACTCGGCATCATGGTCGTCGCGGCGATCGTGGTCGCGTCCTTCGGTGCACCGGCTGGGGCCGCCCCTTCGCCGCCGCCGGCACAGCTCGCCGACCGCGATCGCAACCACCTCTCCGACGATCTCCAGGCCAAGCTCCGCGACGCTGCCGCGGGAGCGCGGTTCGCCGTGGTCGTCACGTTCTCCCGGCAGGGGGGCGTCGCCTCGGCTCGAGAAGCCGTCGGTCCGTTCCGTGTCACCGAGCGTTTCGGCCTGATCAGGGGGTTCGCGGCGGTCATGACGAGGGCGCAGGCCGAAGCCCTGGCCCAGACACCCGGCGTCTTCCGGGTTGAGCGGGACTTCCCCGTACGAGCCACGATGGACGCGGCCGACCGCGACTTCGGCACCGAGGCGGCGCGCCAGGTTTTCAATGTCACCGGCCAGGGCGTCGAAGTGTGCATCGTCGACACCGGTGTCGATGCCACCCACGAGCAACTCGACTCCAAGACCTCGCTCGGCTCCCCATCCATCGACTTCTTCGACGCGGTGAACGGCCTGACCACCGCCTACGACGACCACGGCCACGGGACGCACGTCGCGTCCATCGCGGCCGGCGACGGCACCGGCGGCTCCCAGGCCGCGACCTTCGGCGGCGTGGCTCCCGGCGCAAGCCTGTCGGTGGCCAAGGTCCTGAACGCCCTGGGGTCCGGCACGGCCAGCCAGGTGATCGCAGGCATCGACTGGTGCGCCGACCGGCCGAACGTCAGCGTGATCTCCATGAGCCTCGGAAGCTCCGTGGCCTCCGACGGCCAGGACGCCATCAGCCAGTCGGTGAACCGGGCCGTCGTGGAGAAGGGGAAGGTGGTCGTGGTTGCCGCCGGCAACTCGGGCGATGGCTCGAGCACCGTCGGCTCGCCCGGCGCGGCCGCCCAGGCCATCACGGTGGGCGCCGTGGCGGAGTGGTCCGCGCCAGCCGGGGCGCCGAACCACTCGGACGGCGTGTACCTCCCATCCTTCTCCAGCCGCGGCCCAACGCTCGACGGGCGGGTCAAGCCCGACGTCACGGCACCGGGCGTCACCATCACCGCCGCCCAGGCCGGAACGAATGGCTACGTCACCTTCAGCGGCACGTCGATGGCCACCCCGTTCGTCTCCGGCACCGTGGCCCTCGGCCTCCAAGGGCACCCGATGTGGTCGCCGGACGAGGTACGGAGCGCCATCGAGGGAACGACGCAGGACCGCGGACCGGCTGGCAAAGACAACGACTGGGGAGCCGGGCTCCTGGACGGTTATGCCTTCGTGGCCCGGGCCGAGGGCACGACGGGCAACACGGCGTTCCCCGCCAACACGGGGATCCAGGGCACCGTGGCCGACCACGGGACGTGGACCCACTACTTCACCGTGGGAGCGGGTGACCTCACGGTCCCCATCGGCGCCACGATCATCATCGACGGCGCCCCCGAGTGCGTCCTCGGATTCGGCGGCTTCTGCTTCGAGTACAACTGGGGGCCCGACCTCGACGCCGAGCTCCTGGACCCGAACGGGGCCGTCCTCGCTTCCAGCACATGTGCTGCTGGTGCCGAGTGCGGGATCGGGCGCCAGGAGACGCTGCACGCCATGCCCACGACGGCGGGCACGTACACCATCCGCGTGTCCCCGTTCGAGGGCGACCCGTTCTTCGGCCGCGGTGGCTCCTTCGGCGTCGACCTGTCGACCGCGCCGGTGGGTGGGGCACCCCCACCTCCTCCGCCGCCGCCTCCCCCGCCGCCTCTCGCCACCACCATGCACGTGGGAGACCTCGACGGGCGGGGACAGCGTACGTTCTTCGGGCGGTGGACGGCGACCGTCACGATCACCGCGCACGACGGCGACCACGCCGTCCTGGGCGGCGTCATCGTCTCAGCCAGCTGGCAGGGCGCCGCCTCGGCAACGTGCACGACCGGCGAGAGCGGTGCCTGCTCGGTCAGCAGGCAGTTCCAGAACTCCAGGACGAGCGTGTCGCTCTCGGTGAGCAATCTGTCGAAGGCGGGCTACGCGTATCAGCCCTCGGCCAACCACGACCCGGACGGCGACAGCAACGGCACCACCATCAGCGTGAGTAAGCCAGCCTGACCGATCGGGTCATGCGACGGACCCGACCCGATCAGGTCACCCGACGGGCCGGGCCTCGAGCCTTGGCGCGTGCGCCCGCTCGAACCTTCCGAACACGGCCACCAGTCCGGCCAGGAGGACCGCCGGCACGAGCTCCCACACGACCCGTTCCATCCACCACCTCGGAGTGCTGTCAACCTGGCGCCCGAACCCCAGCGGCCAGAGGAGGAGGATGGCGATCAGGTACGCGGTCATGTGCCACAGGAACAGGGTCATGATCATGCCGTTCACGAAGATCGTGGACTTCCACGGGCCCGGCCGCTCCAGCCACCGTGACACCCTCGGCCGAAGCAGCATGGCCGCGCCGATCGTCCAGATCCCGCCGAGCATGAAGCACACGGTGGGCGGAAACGCGTTGGAGATGGGCTCGACGTCGGTGCCCAGCAAGCTCTTCGGGTAGTACCCGATCGTGGGGAACCACTCAAACCGGGCCTCGCCGAACAGCTGGAACAGCCACCGGTTCGTCAGTGACACGAGTCCCCCGAGGCCGACGACCACCATGGTCCAGCAAGCCCACCTCAGCTGGGCCGGCATGCGGCCGTCGGCGTAAAAGAACCCAAGCTGGTGCGGGAGCAGCAGGACGAAGGCGACGTTGAACCACCGCACCCCGGGATGCCCGAACCCGAAGGCGATGACGTCCACGGCGATGGCCCCCGCGACCAAGGCCGCCGGCACCCACAGACCGAACCGGCGGTGCAGCCGGATCACAGCCGGGGCGATGGCCACCACGATCATGTACACGCCGAGGAACCACAACGGCCCGAACGGGATCGTGGCGCCGGGCGGCCTCATCCCTCGGAGGAGGGTCGTGTCATCCCACAGCGTGGGGCCGGTGGGCTTCCCGATGTCGGCGACATGCAGGATCACCTGGATCACCGTCCACACGGCCAGGAACACCAACGACGGCTTCAGCAGCCGAACCTCTCGGTCCTTCACGAACGACCACGGCGATCCACCCCGGCGCTCGTGCGCCTGAAACGTGACCATGTTGGAGAACCCACCGACGAAGAAGAAGATGGGGATGACCTGGAACACCCACGTTCCGAGCCACAGATACGACGTCACGCCAACCGCGCTCGTCTGGTAGATCAGGGCGTCCGGCCAGTGGATGATCGAGATGAACCAGTGGCCGAACACCACCGCCAGGATCGAGCCCGCCCGCAGGAAGTCCACGTAGCGGTCCCGGGTCACGGGCGTCGCCCTGGCCAGCTCGTCGAGGCGGCTCGTCACGCTCGTCCCACCGGCCCACACCGTACACCCGGCCATAACGGACCCCGGAATCTCTGGAGGATGCCGGAGGTTCGGATGAATGGCGTTTGGGGCCGCGGGGCCAGGGTAATCCAGACGCCGACGTCCCTCATCGGTGCAGGCGGCAAGGCGGCCGAGGCTCCGGGCCTGGGGGCCCCACCCCGGGGCAGCGCCGATGGGGACGGAGGGCTGACGAGGTCTCGGGTGCCGTGCGGGCGCAACACCCGGGGCTTCGTCGCGTTCAGGATTGATTGGCGCCCCGCCGGGGACGACCTTGCGCCGTGCGGCCAGGAAACGGTCTTCCGCGCCACCTCGATGAGTGGGTTCGGGCCTCGCTGATCACACAGACGCAGGCGGACGCGATCCGGACCTTCGAGGACCGCAGAACAGGCCGAGCATCCGTCACGCTGATCACCGAAGCTCTCGGCTACCTCGGCGCGGCCCTGGCGGCGGCCGCAGCAGCCGTCCTCGTCGGCCGGTCGTGGAACGAGGCGTCCCCGAGCCTTCGGATCCTCCCTCCCGGCGTGGCTTCACTCGTCATGGTAGCGGCCGGGTGGTCCCTTCGACGCACCGAGGATGCCGCCATCGCCCGGCTGGCAGGCGTGCTCTGGCTGCTCGCTGCCGGGCTGTCCGGCTGGTTCGGCGGACAGCTCGCCTCCGACGGCTTCAACGCGTCCGATCAGAGCGTCGTGCTCGGGGTCGGGGTCGGGGTCACCCTACCCGCCGTCCCGCTCTACCTCTTACGTCGGCGCACGCTTCAACAGCTTGCGGTGATCGCGGGCCTCTTGATCCTCGCGGCCGCTACCTTCTGGGGCTCGGGGATGTCGGTCGGGCTCGCCTACCTTGTCATCGGGTTCGCTTGGACGGCGTTGGGGTGGATGGGACGGGCCGAGCCCCGACGCGTCTCACTTACCTCGGCCCCCTGGCCGGACTGACAGGAGCCTTGGTCGCGAGCGGGGACAGGACGAACGTGGGCGTATGGCTGGCCATCGCGATCTCGGTTGGCCTCGTCGCGGCGAGCGTTTCGCCGCGGCACACGCCGATGCTCGGGCTGGGGGTCGCGGGCCTGTTCGCCTTCTCGGTCTGGGCCATCGGCTACTACTTCGGCGAGACGATCGGCACCCCGCTCGTCCTGCTCAACTCCGAGCCCTTCAGCCCGGCATGCCCTCCAGCTTTGCCTTCAGGTTCCTGAGCGACTTCATGGCGTCACCCCGGATGGCCGGGTAGGCGATGTAGAAGACCATCGGGTTCCCGTCGCTCGTTAAGGACTTCTCGATCAGGGTGCCGCCGTCCGCGCCCGTGAACGTGAACGTGTTCTCGTAGTGCACATCCTGCTTGCCCTGCTGGTGATGGGTCACCGAGTACGCGAACGTCCCCGGCCGGTCGAACTTCGAGATCTCCAGGTCGGCCGAGACCGGCTTGCGGACGAACACCGCCTGCGATCGGTACTTCGCGCCGAGGTGGGGCGCTCCCCCGGAGACCGGGTCCATGCGCATCTTCGCGCTCGGGTTGGCCCATTCGGGATGCCGGGAGACGTCCGAGACGTAGTCGAACGCCTGCTCTGGGCTCACCCCTTCTGCCTTGATGCGGAAATGCAACGCCATCGTGCCCTCCTCTCGGCCGCGCACGGACACGCGGCGGAAACCATCGCCAGGGCCGGAATTTAAGCCTTCGCTTACATAGGAGTCAACCCGCTGGGAGGAACCCCGCGTCATCTGGGCCATTTCGGTCATGCTTGGTGCGTGGCCAGGTACGTGCTGCACATGGACCTCGACCAGTTCATCGCCGCGGTCGAGATGCTCCGGCGCCCGGAGATCAGGGACAAGCCGGTGGTCGTGGGGGGCGACGGCGACCCCACGAAACGCGGCGTGGTCTCCACGGCCAATTACGAGGCCCGGCGGTTCGGGATCCGCTCGGCCATGCCCCTTCGGACGGCCTACAGGCGGGCCCCGGAGGCCGTGTTCCTCCCGGTGGACGCCGACGCGTACCTGGAGGCGTCACGCCGGGTGATGGACACGCTTCGGACCTTCCAGGCCGTGGTCGAGGTGGCCGGGTGGGACGAGGCGTTCATGGAGGTCGAGACCGACGACCCCGAGGGCCTGGCCCGCGAGGTCCAGAAGGCCGTGCTCGACCGGACGGAGCTGTGGTGCTCGATCGGGGTCGGCGACAACAAGCTCCGGGCCAAGATCGCGTCGGGGTTCGCCAAACGGGCCGGCGTGTACCGCCTGACCCGGGAGAACTGGTTCGAGGTCATGGGGCCGCTGCCGACGTCCGAGCTGTGGGGGATCGGGAAGAAGACCGCGCCGAAGCTGGAGGCCCTCGGGATCCGGACCGTGGAGGAGCTGGCCAACGCCGACGAGGAGATGCTCGCGGCGCGGTTCGGGCCGAGCACCGGCCCGTGGCTTCGGAGGCTGGGAACCGGCGAGGACGACTCGCCGGTGAGCTCCGAGCCCCACGTGCCGAGGGGCCGGGGACGCGAACGAACGTTCCAGCAGGACATCGCGGACCCCGACGAGGTCCGGCGTGAGGTGGCCGCCCTGGCCCGGCAGCTGGCCGAGGACCTGAAGGACGATGGCCGGCCCGCGGAGCGGGTGGTGGTGAAGGTCCGGTTCGCCCCGTTCTTCACCTCCACCCACGGCGTGCCGCTCGCCGAGCCGACCCTCGACCCCGACGCGATCGAGGCGGGCGCGCTGGCGGCGCTGGCGAAGTTCGACCTGGACCGGCCGGTCCGGCTGCTCGGGGTCCGCGCCGAGCTGCTCGTGTCGGACTGAGGGCTCATCCCGCCGAGACTTCTGGAGCCGCACTGGAGGCTCGAACGGCGTCCGCCTACGATCATGCACGTGCACGGCCTCATCTTCATCTCCTTTCGGGACTACCTGGCCGCGGTCCATGGCACT
>JBIOXZ010000050.1:0-3774 GCA_044869895.1 Actinomycetota bacterium
AGGCCTATCACCTGGCCCGTGTCGAGGTCGACGACGCAGGACCCGGAGTTTCCCCCGAGGGTGGACGCGTCGTGGAACACGACCTTGCTCGGCTCGGCACCCATGGAGCAGGGCTTGATTCGGATCCTCGCGCCAGGCGGAGGTGCCATCACCGCTCCCGGTTGGAGGCGCTTGACGAAGAACCTGTCTCCGAAGATCGAGCGCTGAACCGTCGGGTTGTTGCGGTGGTCCGGCGCGGGATAGCCGAGTACGTAGAGGTTGCGGCCGGCGAGCGGACCCGGATCCTGGGACATGATGGTGAGAGGCTTGGCCAGGCCGTTGCCCGCCTCCGGCGGCGTGACCCGTAGCAGGGCCAGGTCGAGCTCCGGGTGGATGCCGATCACGTCGTCGATGCGCACGTCCGGGTGCGAGGCTGAATCGGTCCGCTGGGTGTCGGGATCGTCGAGAAAGTCCAGGTTCGGCTCGAGGCCCGTTCGCAACGACCAGTCGCCCTCGGACGCGGACTGGGAGAAGACCATGGCGACATGGCAGTTGGTCATCACCACGTCCTCGGCCACCATGAAGCCCGTTCCCGCGTAGGGCACCTGAGGCAAGCCAGGCACGCCGATCCGGCCCACGCTCTCGGCGGTGGTCTTGATGCTCTCCCGGTGGGGGCCGAGGATGGCGTCCCAAGGGGGAGGCGGGTCGCCGAACCTACCCTCTTGCATCAGTAGCGCCGGTCGCGCGACCGACACGATTGCCTCGATTCCCAGCTGCGCCTCGGGGGTGAGCTCCGCGGCCGGCCCTTCGGTGCGGAGGGTGTCGAGGGCGCTGGCGCCTGCCTTGAGCAGACGCTGCCGTTCTGCCGATAGCGCGGCGTCGACGCGGTCCGCTGCCATCGGCGGCAGGCCGGCCCTCGGCCCGACGATCGCGCGTGTCTTCCGTCCCGGAGTGGTGGCCGGAAACGCGCGTCGCATCACGGTCTGGGGCCGGCTCTCGAATTCCCGCGCGACAGCCTCTAGGTCCGGGAGGAGATGAGCTGCATGAGCCGCCAGACGCGGCGTGGAGTCTTCCTCGGCCATCAGCGGTGTCCTGCTGGAAGACTACTTCGACGCCAGGTAGGCTCGAACGCCCGATGAAGCGCGCGCTCCTGGTTGGTATCGACGAATACGACCAGTTCGAAAGCTTGGACGGCTGCGTGAACGACGTCGACGCGATTGAGCCGCTCCTCAGCCGGAACGAGGACAGCAGTCCGAACTTCGACAGTCAGAAGCGCACCAGTGTCACCGGAGGAGTCACAAGGGACGCGCTGCTTGGCGACTTCGATTCGCTCCTCGGCGGCGGGGTGGATGTCTCGCTGCTCTACTTCGCAGGCCACGGCGCGGGCTCCGGAACCGACGTCGCGCTTGTAACCGAGGACGGCACACCGGCAACTCCTGGAATCGCCTTCTCGGAGGTGTTGGCGAAGGTGGCCGAGTCCAGCGTTCGCGAGGTGATCCTGATCCTCGATTGCTGTTTCTCGGGCGCGGCGGGGGGCATTCCCCAGCTGGCGAGCTCGGCCACAGCCCTCAGAGACGGGGTGTCGATCCTCGCCGCCAGTCGCGGCGACCAGCCGGCAGCGGAGACGACCACCGGCCGTGGCCTCTTCTCGAGCCTCCTCGGCGGCGCACTCGAGGGAGGGGCGGCCGACGTGATCGGAAAGGTGACGATCGCCGGCCTGTACGCCTACCTGGACGAGTCCTTTGGGGCTTGGGATCAGCGCCCCGCGTTCAAGGCGAGCGTCGACCGCCTCCACGAGCTGCGGAGCTGCAAACCGGCCGTACCACTCACGGAACTCAGGCAGATCTCCGAGCTGTTCCCCGACGCGGACCATCTCTTCGCGCTTGACCCCTCGTATGAGCCAGACGCGGAGCCCAGAGATTCGGAGCATGAGCGTGTCTTCTCGACCCTTCAGAAGTATCGGGCTGCGAAGTTGCTCGAACCCGTTGACGCGGAACACATGTACTTCGCCGCCATGGAGAGCAAGGCATGCCGGCTCACTCCCCTGGGCAGGCACTACTGGCAAGTTGCCAAGGACGGCAGGTTGTGACCGCCCTGGGTGTGACCGGTCACCAGGTCATCCCGCCCGGCGCCCGCGAGCTCGTGGTGGAGGCCGTCCGCGACATCCTTCGGGAGGCGGAGTCGCCGCTCTGTGCCGTCACCTCACTGGCGGCAGGGGCGGATCAGCTGGTCGCCACGGAGCTCTTACGTATTGGCGGACGTCTCCACGTCATCGTCCCTTCGCGCAGTTACGAGCGGACGTTCGCCACCAGAGCGGATCTTGCCTCGTTCCGGTCGCTCCTGGAAGCCGCTCACACGGTCACCAGACTCGACTACGAAGAGCCATCTGAGGAAGCGTTCATGGCCGCGGGCAAGGGTGTGGTGGACAACTGCGAAATGCTGATTGCAGTCTGGGACGGGAAGCCCGCGAGGGGACCGGGCGGAACCGCAGACGTCGTCCGCTACGCGCATGACACCGGCAAGGCGGTGCGCGTCGTGTGGCCGGACGGCATCGGCCGCTGAGCACGCAAGCCCGCCCCGCACGCTTGTGACGGCCGTCACACAGTGACCGTCGCGGCGATGGGACGATCAGGGTGTCCCCCAAGGAGGCCAATGCCCGGCCGCATTCCCCAGTACGACGAGCTCAAGCTGCGAATCGAGAAGGGCTCGGGGGAGCCCTATCACGTTGTGGCCTTCGCCCCGGACGGGAGCACGGCCGAGGGCACCTTCTCGTCACCCTTCAGCAAGACCGAGCTCGACAACTTCGTTCTCCGGGTCGGCCTCCCTCGACGCAACGTGCGCGCCTACCGCTCCTCACAGATGGAGGAGGCCCGACGCTTCGGCACCGAACTCAGCCACGCGTTGCTCAAGGATGACGTGCGCGAGGTCTACCTGGGCGCCCGTCGCCTTGCGGACGCTCACGACCGCGGCCTGCGGGTCACGCTCTACCTCACCGGCGTGCCAGAGCTCATGGAGATCCCCTGGGAGTTCCTCTACGAGCGTCCTTCCTTCCTTTCCCAGTCGATCTACACGCCGCTCGTCCGCTCGCTCGATCTCAGAACGGTCCGGCCGCCCCGGAAACTGACCCTACCCCTTCGTGTCCTGGGGTTGGTGAGCAGCCCCCGCGGCTTCGAGAACCTGGATGCAGCGGAGGAGCGCGAAAAGCTCGAGCGGGCGCTGCGCTCGCTGCAGGCAGCGGGCATGGTGGAAGTGCATTGGCTCGAGCGGGCGACGCTGAGCGAGCTCGAGGGTGCGATCGCGGGACCGGACGAGCAGCATGTTCTGCACTACGTCGGCCACGGCGCGTACGACGACCGGACGCAGGGAGGAATCCTGCTGCTGGAAGATTCGAACGGTGGCCCGCATGAGGTCACGGGGGAGGAGCTAGGGTCGCTCCTCCACGACGAGCGCAGCCTGCGACTCGCGGTGCTGAACTCGTGCGAGGGAGCGAGAACCTCCCATGTCGACCCGTTCTCCGGGGTCGCGTCAAGCCTGCTGGAGTGCGGCATACCCGCCGCAATCGGCATGCAGTTCGAGATCACCGACGACGCCGCGATCAGGTTCTCGGAGCGCCTGTACGCCGCCCTCGCGGAGGGCTTCCCCGTGGACGCCGCACTTGCCCAGGCACGAAAGGCGATCTTCGCATCGGGCCACGAGACCGAGTTCGGTACCCCGGTCCTCTTCCTCCGGGGCGCCGACGCCCGGCTGTTCGACGTCGGGTCCCTCGAGCCGCCGCGGCCGGCTCGAGTGGCATCG
>JBIOXZ010000051.1:0-43739 GCA_044869895.1 Actinomycetota bacterium
TTCACCGGGCACAGAGCGACGGCACGGACATCGACTCACCTCGGGCCTGGCTGTCTACGGTCACGACCCGGCTCGCCATCAACCAGGTGCGGTCGGCCCGCGCGCGGCGGGAGACCTACGTGGGCACTTGGCTGCCCGAGCCGCTGCTGACGGACCCGGCCTCGGACGCCTCCGTGCACGCGGAGACTGCCGACTCGCTGTCGATGGCGTTCCTCGTCCTGCTGGAGAGCCTAGGCCCGGTCGAACGGGCTGTGTTCCTCCTCCGGGAGGTCTTCGACTACGGCTACGAGGAGATCGCCGCCGTCGTGGGCAAGAGCGAGGAGAACTGCCGGCAGATCGCCGTTCGGGCCCGCCGGCAGGTCGAGGCGAAGAAGCCGCGGTTCGATGCCTCACGCAGGCGACGGGAGGAGCTCGCCCAGCGGTTCTTCGATGCGATCGGCGATGGTGACCTCGAAGGCCTCACGCATATGCTTGCCGCCGACGTGGTCTCGTACAGCGATGGCGGCGGGAAGGCTTCGGCGTTCCCGCACCCGATGCACGGGCGCGAACGGATCGTGCGGGTCCTGCTCCGGTTCGGGGAATGGACGGCGCAGCTGGGCGCCGAGCGGATGCGGTTGGCAGAGGTCAACGGACAGCCCGGAGCGTTGTTCCTCAGCCGAGATGGGCGGGCCGTCCTGGTCGTTTCCCTCGACATCGCCGAGGGACTCGTCCAGACCATCCGCGCCGTCAGCAATCCGGAGAAGCTTCGTCACCTGGCCCCGAGGGCCGGTCACCGCTGGCTGGTTGATCGCTGAGCTCGAGGTCCGAAGTTCCCTTCCCCGGCACCTGCGGAACCATCGTCGGGGATTGGCGGCGATGAAGGGATGTCACACGGGAGGGTCTCGCCTTGTTTGGAGACCAGGACATCCAGGACCGAGGAGGTTGCCATGAAGATCTTCGTCGCGGGAGCGACCGGGGCGTTGGACCGGCGGCTCGACCCGATCCGTCAATAGGATGACGAAACCCGGCCGAGTGACCAGGGGGCGAAGGCTTTGCGAATCGCCCGCTTACCGCACAGGATTGCTTGGCCCACTAGACAGGAGGACAGATCATGGCTATGCAGGCGCGAATCAGCACGATCGAAGGTGACGCAGCAAAGATCGACGACGCAGTCAAGATCATCAACGAGAAGATCATTCCCCGCGCTTCAGGGCTTGCAAGGGTTCACAGCAGTCAACTTCTTGGCCGACCGATCCACTGGAAAGCTGGTAGCGGTGGCGTTTTACGCTGATGAGGCCGGGCTCGAAGGAAGCGTCGAGGCCGTCGGCCCCATGCGGACTGAGGTGGCAGACGCGATGGGAGGCAGGGTCGTCAGCGTCGAATCCTACGAGCTGGTAGCCCGAAGCTGGTAAGAGTCCGGATCTGGAAGGTCGCGAGCGGCTCCTAGTCGGCGGATGTCGTGACGGCCCCGATCACGCTCGCCGAGCGTCGGGCGGGGGGGCCCGGAGGTCGAGGGTCGTGATCCCGACCGTGTATCGAACCCTGCTGCGCGATCGCCGGACGCGACGGCTGCTGGCCGGGCTCAGCGTCTCGTCGCTCGGCGATGGGATGAGCACCGTGACGATCGCCTGGCTCGCCGTCCGGGTCGCCCCAGCCGGCGAGCTCGGCGCGTACGTGGGCTTGACGCTCGCCGCGTACACGCTGCCCGGTGTGATCGGGGCGCTGGCGTTCACCCGGTTCGTGCGGCGTCGACCCGCCCGGGCCCTCGTGCTCATCCACTGCCTGCTTCGGGCCGGCTTCCTCGGGGTGATCGCGCTGCTGTGGGCGCTCGACGCGCTGGCGCCCGTCGCCTACGCGTCCTTGCTCGCCGGGTCGTCGCTGATGGCCGCTTGGGGCAACGCCGGCGAATACACGATGTTGTCGGAGCTCGGACGCCCGGACGGACGGCTCGCCGTCAACTCACTTGCCAGCGCGCAGGTCTCGTTCGCCGTGATCGTGGGTCCCGCCCTGGCCGGGCCGTTGATCGTCGGGGTCGGTCCGGGATGGCTGGTCGCGCTGGACGCGGCGTCCTTCGCATTCCTCGGCATCCAGGCCTGGCGCACGCATACGGCTGCGTCGACCACCGAGCAGCCGGTCGACGCCCATGCGGCGGAGTCCGGCTTCCGGCTGCTCCGAAGGCGCCGGGACCTGCTCGCCCTGACCGCCGTGACGTGGCTGTTCTTCTTCCTCTACGGACCGGTAGAGGCCGCGCTGCCCGTCTACGTCGCCCGCGACCTGCGGGCGGACGCGGCCCTGCTCGGCGGCTACTGGACGGCGTTCGGCGTCGGTGCCCTCGCCGCCACGTTGGTCGCCGGCACCCTCCGCAGGCGCGATGTCCGGATGATCACGCTGTGGATCGTGGCCGGCTGGGGCGCGTGCCTGATCCCGTTCGCGTTCGCGCCGGTCGGGGTCACCGTGGCGTGTTTCGCCCTCGGCGGGTTGATCTACGGGCCGTTCATCCCGGTCACGTATTCCCTGTTCCAGTCCGCGACCACGACGGCGAACCTCCCGTCCGTGCTAGCCGCCCGCAGCGCATTGGTCATGGTCTCGACGCCCCTCGGCACCGCGATCGGGGGTCCGGTGGTGGGCGCCCTCGGCGCGTCGGACACCCTCGCCGCGTCGGGGGTCGTCACGGTCGTGCTTGCCATCGCGGCGAGCTTCGTATGGACCGAGGATCGGGCCCGGGCCCTCGACCGATCGGCGGCCGAACGTGGGAGCCGCGACTAGTAGCGAGCCCCATAGCCTGGATCTTCGACGGGGGTGGTGGGGAAGGCTTCTCGTATCCAACCCCGCGCAGCGCCGTAAGACTCTGTTCATGTGCGCGAAAGCGCTCCGCAAGGTCCGCCGGGTACTCCTGACGTCGAGCTTCGGGGACCCTCTCCGGAGCGAATCGGAAGGAGGACCGATGAGGAGAGCCCTCTTCACGGCGATCGTGGCCGGCTTGATGCTGGTCGGCTCGGCGTCCCTGGCGGGCGCGGCAGGAGCCGGCGGCGTCACCGGCCCGGCGTTCTACGTCGACGGGACGCTCTACCGGACGGTCGGGACGCCGACTGACCTGTCCGGCACGAGCGCACCAGCGTCGAGCTTCGACACGATCTACGAGTTCTTCGGCGTCCAAACCAACGTGGCGACCGCCGCCCCGGGTGACCCCGACTACGACGGCGGCCGGTGGATGGTGCATGGCCTGACGTTCACGGACTACGACGCCGCGGTTGCGGCGTTCGACGCGAACGACAGCGGCGACCTCGACAGCGACGATGAGGTCGCGGCCGCGCTCGTCGCGGGTGCGGCCACGGATATCGGCGTGGTCAAGAGCTTCACGTGCCCCGCGATCAAGCTCTAGGGATGCACCGAGTCGGTACGGCGTCCCTCCGGGGCGCCGCACCGACTCCCCGTTTACACGCGCCAACGGATATCCTCGATGGACATGCCTGAGACCGTGCTTGTCGTCGACGACGACGCGACGACCAGGGACGTGATCGTCCGCTACCTCGAACGCGAGGGCTTCCAGGCGCTCGAGGCCGAGGACGGCGGCCGGGCGCGGGCGGTCATCGAATCGTTCGAGCCGAACCTCGTCATCCTCGATCTCATGCTCCCGGGCATCGACGGTCTGTCGGTCATGCGCTGGATCCGTTCGACGGGGTGGCGGCCGGTGATTATGCTGACTGCGCTCGGCGAGGAGACCGACCGCATCGTGGGTCTCGAGCTCGGCGCCGATGACTACGTCACCAAGCCGTTCTCGCCGCGGGAGCTGATCGCCCGGGTCAAGACCGTACTCCGGCGTTCGGGCCCGTCCGCACCGGCGGTCGAGCGGCTCGAAGTCGGTGATCTGTCGATGGACGCCGGCTCGCGCGAGGTCCGCAAGCGCGGCGTCGAGATCAGGCTGACGGCCAAGGAGTTCGACCTCCTGTGGTTCATCGCGAGCCACCCCCGTCGCGTGTTCTCCCGCGATCAGATCATGAGCCGGGTCTGGGGCTACGACGAGGGCCTCGATACCGGGACGGTGACCGTGCACGTCCGGCGCGTGCGCGAGAAGATCGAGGACGACCCCAGCGAGCCTCGCCACCTCCAGACGGTCTGGGGCGTCGGCTACCGGTTTGCGCCGTGAGCGGGCTCGCGTTGGCCGCGGCGGCGGGGATCCTCACCGCTGGTCTGCTCGCGGCGATCGCGCTCGGCCTGTTCCGAAGCGTCCACGCCCGACTCGTCGCGCTCACGCTGATCGTGGGCGCGCTCCCGATCGCCGCGGTGCTGCTCTCGGGCATCGCGATGTTCGACATGCACGCGGACGTCGTGCTGGTGGCCGTCGCGGTCGCGTCGTCGATGGTCGCGATCGGCGGCGCGCTGCTCGTCACGCGTTCGATCTCGGGGCCGCTGCGGGAGTTGCGCGCCTCGACGAGACGCCTCGCGCGCGGCGACTTCAGCGCTCGCGTTGGCGAGCACGGACCGGCGGAGTTGTCGGAGGTGGCCGCGTCGTTCAACGAGATGACGTCGCGGCTGGAGGAGCTGTTCGACGCGCGCCGGCAGCTGGTGGCGTGGGCGAGCCACGATCTGCGAGCCCCCGTCTCCTCGCTCAAGGCGATGCTCGAGGCCATCGAGGACGGCCTGGCCGAACCGGAGCACTACCTGCCCGCAATGCAGCAGCAGGTGCACGCGCTCCGGATCCTGATCGACGACCTGTTTGAGCTCGCGCAGATCGACGCGGACGACACGGCGTTCGAGACGTACCGCGTGCCGGTAGGCCCGCTGGTGGAGTCGTCGCTCGACGCGTTCGCGGCCGAGGCGAGCGCCCGGAACATCAGCCTCGAGCGCCGCCTGGAAGCGGGGCTCCCGGACGTCGAGGTCGCTGCGGAGAAGATCGAGCGGGTGCTCCAGAACCTGCTCGCGAACGCCGTCCGCCACACGCCGCCCGAGGGCTCCATCGTGGTGGGCGCCGAGCGCGTGAACAGCTCCGTCGTGGTGGCGGTCGAGGACACCGGCCAGGGGATCCCGCCCGGAGCCGCGCGCACGATGTTCGATCGCTTCTGGCGCGGCGACCCGGCGCGAGACCGCAACCGCGAAGGCGCGGGCCTCGGTCTCGCGATCGCGAAGGGCCTGGTCGAGCGGCACGGGGGCGCGATCTGGGCCGAGGAACGGGACGGCGGAGGAGCCAGGATCGCGTTCACGCTGCCGGTGGCTTGACGAGCTGAGTACGAACTGGCCCTCGCTATCCCGTTTTGATCTCATGACGTACCGCGGCGAGGACCTCGACCTCGATAGGCTGTTTCGCCCTGCCCGGCGCATCCTCCATCCGGTCAGGCGGTCGCGGAGATCCGGTTCGAGGCGGCGACCCTCGGACCCGTGGTGAAGGTCGCCGCGGTTAGCGGTCCCGACTCGACGGGTGACTGCTCGTACGAGACGCGCGGTTCACAGTCCCTGACGTCGAGCCCGGCACGTACGAGCTGCTCTGGGTCATGGGCACCGTGAACCCATCACCGGGTATGCCCTACTCACCAGCGAGGTCCCGTTCGAGGTGGCGGACTAGGTTCGACGTGCGCCATCGGGATGCCCCATAAGGTTCCTGATCCGAGGTCAGGAACGGCGCCCCAGCGGCCCCGGCACGCCTAGCCGGATTCTGAAGTGCCGAGGAGGGCGCTACTGGATCGTGTCCGGGCCGCAGTCGACACGAGCGGTCTTTGGGACGAGCTCGAAACGGACTGGCTCGCGTTTGACTGCGAGCTCCTTCCCTGGTCCGCCAAGGCCCTCGAGCTCCTCAAGACACAGTACGCGGCGGTCGGCGCCTCAGCGAGGGCTGCTCTGACCGCCTCGGTCCAGGGGCTCGAAGCCGGTGTCGGCAGGGGAGTGGAGGTGGAGCAGTTGCTCGCCCGGGCTCAGGATCGGCTGCGGATGTCGGACCTGTTTGTCGACGCGTACCGCCGGTACTGCTGGAAGGTGGAAACCGTCGACGACCTGTCGCTGGCGCCATTTCAGATCCTCGCGAGCGAGGGGCGCTCTCACCTGGACCAAGACCACCTGTGGCACATGACGACCATCAAGCGACTGGGCGGTGATGCCGGATTCATCCGACCGACCCGGTTCGTCGCGGTCGATCTGAACGATCCGGATAGCGAGGTGTCGGGTGTCCCGTGGTGGGAGGCGCTTACTGAGGCCGGGAGCGAGGGGATGGTGGTGAAGTCCCTCGACGGCATCCTCGGCGGGCGCCGTGGCCTGGCGCAGCCGGGAGTGAAGGTCCGGGGACGTGAATGCCTGCGGATCATCTACGGCCCGGAGTACACGGCGCCAGAGAACATCGAACGCCTCAAGGAGCGGAGCCTGTCCCACAAACGATCACTGGCCGTCCGGGAGTTTGCGCTTGGCGTTGAAGCGCTGGAACGGTTCGTTCGCGGCGAGCCGCTTTTCCGGGTCCACGAGTGCGTCTTCGGTGTGCTGGCACTAGAGAGCGAGCCAGTCGATCCCCGGCTGTAGCCTCGTTGGATCGTGGCGATCGAAATGAGGACCGACCCCGACAACCTCGAGACCTTGCGGCCATCGGAGCCAAGTACGGCCTCGAGAGCGATCCGGAGGCGACTGCACGGGTGGCCGTCGAGCACGGCTTGACCGAGCGATTGGAGTAGGTCCCACGTAAGCTCGACACGCGGTCTCGGGACCGCGAGCAGAAACCGAAGCCTGGACCGATGAGTTTCAATGAGCACATCGGTCCTGTCCGATGGTGACGACCAAGGAGGAAAACCCATGACGCAGGTGAACGCGGGGATCACGACCTCGCTGGACGGGTACATCGTTGGGCCGAACGACGGACCGGGCCGCGGCTTGGGCGATGGCGGTGAGCGATTGCACTACTGGGTCTTCGGTGGTCCCTGGAGCTACGACGAGGAGCCGAAAGGCGAGGCGACCGGCGCGGACAAGGAGCTCCTCGACGATGCGTTCGGTCGCGTCGGCGCTATCGTCGGCGGGCGCAACACGTACGAGGCGGCTGAGGCCTGGAGCGGCCACAACCCGTTCGGGGTGCCGCTCTTCATCGTGACACACCGACCGCAGGATGCTCCTTCTGGCTCGGAGTTCATGTTCGTGAACGGGCTGGACGACGCGGTCGCCCGGGCGCGCGAGGCGGCGGGTGACAAAGACGTGTTCGTGATGGGCGGGGCCGACGTGATCCGTCAGGCCCTGCGCGCCGGATACGTGGAGGAGCTGTCGATCTCGATCGCGCCGGTGGTCCTCGGGGCCGGGAAGCGACTGTTCGACGGCTTCGACGAGACGCTGAACCTCGAGCATGTGCGCCTGCTCCAGTCGCCGTTCGCGACGCACATCACCTATCGCGTCCTGCGCTAGCCATCGGCGGCCCCTGACCCGCCGGTCCGCGCCCTTCAGGCTCACCCGGCCCGTCGGGCGGCGAGGAGGCGGGTGGTACCCGACACGCCCTTCAATTCGACGGGCCCGATCTCCGTGAACGTGACCGGCGTTCCGGCGGCGGCATCCACGACCTCCTGGCTCACGAGCACCTCGCCGGGTCTGGCGTAATCGGCGATCCTCGCGGCGATGTTCACCGCCCGGCCGAAGTAGTCACCCTCCTGGAAGACAACCGGCCCGGCGTGGATCCCGACATGGGCGGGCGGAAGCGCGTCGGTCACGACGCCCTCCACCATCTGAAGGGCGGCGAGCACACCGTCACCTGGATCCGGGAACAAGAACATCACGCCGTCGCCGAGCCACTTCACCGGCTCGCCCCCGTGTTCCTGGGCGGAGCGCCGGACCAGGGTTGCCAGCCTCGCCGCCAAGTCCGCCGCAGCTTGGTCTCCTTGCTCCTCGGTCAGCCTCGTGTACCCGGCGAGGTCGAGGAAGACGACGGCCGGGGCACGGTGCAACCGCCTGAGCAGGCCGGCCTTGTCCAGCGCGCTTTCCACTGACTCGACCAATGCCTTCGTCCAGGCGTGTTCCTGCTGCCCGTGGTAGATCGCCAGGGTGGCCTGCTCGGTAAGGGGCGCTATGCGGGACCCCACATCCGCCTGCGCCTCCAGCATCTCCGCTTCGGTCATGCCCGATTCGAGGAGGGGCCGGATGACCTCGGTTCCGTACCAATCCGTTTCCGTCTGGATGATCCGGCGCAGGCTGTCCCCACAAACCCGGAGCCACCGCTCGATGACCATGGGTCGGAACCCCTTCGAGAGCTGGAGTTCGATCGCCTGCACCACGGACAGCTCGTCCTCGCGGAGGCGGTCCTCTGGCCGGGGCTCTGCGAAACCGATGGCCTCTCGGACCACTTTGAGGAGTTCCAGCGGAACGCCCGTGCGTTCGCTCAGCTCGCGGAACGTCGTGTTGCTTAGTAGGGCGAAGCGATCGAACACGGCCACATCCAGGAAGGAAAACGAAAGCGTTCCTTGCCGGACGGCGGTGGCCATCCCGTCGAGCGGCACGCCTGCCCGCTCCAAGCTCCTAACCCAACGCGCCCTGCGGACGTCGCCCGGTGAGAACGTCTCTCCCGCGCCGGGCGTGAGGATCCCCAGCTCGATCAGCCGGTCTACGTACTCGGGGTCGACCCCAGCCTTCTGGGCCACCTCCAGACGCGAGTGCTCGCCCACGGGAAGGCGATCGTAGCCGGAGTCAGGTCCTCGCGGTGAGGAAGATCAGCACGATCGTGACGAAGATCAGGCTGACCGTCGTGCCAGCCAGAATCCACGTGGCATTCACCAGTTGCTTGATCGAAGGGTCGAGAGGAAGGCTCGTTCGCGTCTGAGATTCCATCCCGGCGTAGGCCACCTGCGTATGGAGGACGGCCGTCGGTTCATCGAGGGTGGGGGGCACTGTGTTCGGCGCGGTTCCCTCAGCCTCTTGCGAGACCGCATGGAGGTCACGGAACGAGGTTGCCGCGAACTTGTCGATGGCGTCCTCCACGTCGCTCGCGGTGGCCACGACCGGCTGGACCTCGCGGCTGGTGACCGCCCTGATGTCGTCCAGGGCGTACAGGTTGGCGGGGTCGGACATGGCGACGAGCAACTTGCCGTCCCGCTCGCCGATGGGCAGAGCGCGGTATCGGCGGGCCAACTGATCGGGCACCAGCGCCGCCGCAACCGGATCGATGTGGTGCACCCTGAGGTCGACGAAGTCCAGCCCCACCTGCTTGGCCAGTGCGCGAACCAGGTCCCGCTCCCGGATGTAGCCGAGGTCGATCAGGGTTCGGCCGAGCGACTTTGGCGTGCTCCGGTGCTGCCGGAGGGCGATCTCCAGCTGCTGCTGCGTGAGGAGCCCCTGCTCGAGGAGCATCTGCCCGAGCTGCTTCGGCGTGTGCTTGGCGGTCACCATGGCCCGTTGGTCGTAGGTCGCCCCATTGTTCTCGTCACCGTCGGGGGTCTCCTGAAGAGTCGGAAGAACTCGCTGGTCGGCGCCCTATAGGCGTCTTCGACTGGGCTCGGACCATCTTCCCGATCTCTCCGCCTTGCCAGGCACGCCCGGGAACTGGCCGCTGCTCAGCGGAGGCAGCTACCCTCGCCGTCGGGCCAGACGTCCGGATGCATCACGTCCTGGATTCCCTTGAATGCGTACGGGTCGTCGCCCGCGATGAGGAGCACGTCACGGTGATCGACGGTCCCCATCGGCTCGCCCTCGGCCGGGCGGAACCATGGCAGCAGCGACTCCGCGCTCATGTAGTGGTTGACGAGGGCTCGGCGCACGCCGTGGCGACCCGTGTTCGGCAGCGAGCGGTGGAGGAGGTAGCCGTCGAACAGGAGCGGATAGTCGGATCCTCAGGGTCCTCCGGCCTACCCAGGCGTGACGCGAACGGCATCCCTCGACCTTAGGGGGCGGCTGCGATGTTGCCGGCATCGGCAGCCTTCTCGGTGCCGCCACGCTCCAAACGGGTTCCGCCCAGGAACAGGACGGCGGCAAGGCCGGCTACCGCCACCCCCGACACCAGGAGCGGCAGTCGACCGTCGGACCCCCATGCGAGACCCGCCCATATCCCGGCGATCAATGCGGTGCCCCCGGCAAGCCCTTGGTACAGGCCCAGGCCGGTTCCGACCCGCTCCTCGGGCAGGAGGTCGGTGACCCATGCCTTGCCCACGCCGTCGGTCAACGCCGTGTATCCCCCGTAGAGGGGCAGGAGAAGCCAAACCCAACCGGAAGAGGTGACCGCCCCCAGGCCGACGTACGCGGCTGCGAAGGTCCCCAATCCCGTGGCGAAGACGAGCCGCCTCGGCACACGGTCAGAGATCACGCCCGCCGGATAGCTGAGGAGCGCGTAGCTCACGTTGTACAGCGTGTAGGCCAGGATGATTCCCACGAAGCTCAAGCCGAGGGCCTTCGCCCTGAGGATCAGAAACGCGTCGGAGAAGTTGGCCAGGCCGAACAGCGTCAGGAAGACCACCACTCGCCAGTACCGGCGCGGGAGGGGGCCCCGAAGCCGCCGAGCGCTTCCACGATCGGGAGGCCTGCGGTGTTCCCGAACCAGACCGATCAACGCGACGCTCGCCGCCGCTGGGACGAACGCCACGAAAAATAGGGGCCGAAGCCGGTGGTCCAGCGCTTCGTAGAGGGCCAGTCCCGCCAGGGGCCCGACCACCGCTCCGGCCGTGTCCAGCGCCCGATTGAATCCGAACGCCCGACCGCGATGTTCGAAGGGGGTGTCGGCCGCGATGAGCGCGTCCCGAGGCGAGGTACGCAGCCCCTTGCCGAACCGATCGGCGAATCGAGCGACCAACACGAGGGGCCATCCCGTGGCCAACCCGATCATGAGCTTGGACAACGATGAGATCCCGTAGCCCGCAGCCACGAGGGGGCGCCGGCGGCGGATGTCCGCGAGCCGTCCCGAGACCGCCTTCATCACCGACGCCGTGCCCTCCGCCACGCCCTCGATGAGGCCAACGACCGAGGGCGGCGCGCCGAGCACTCCGGTCAAGAACAGCGGCAGCACCGGGTAGAGCATCTCCGAGGCGGCGTCCTGGAGGAAGCTCACCCACGACAGCACGACCACGTTCCGGGAGAGCCCGGCGAAGAGTCCCGTGCGGTCGTCGGGTGGGCGTTCCCCCGTCGCCATGGGCATACGGTCCCACACCAGGGCCGCGCCGGTCGATCCCTACGAAGAGTGGGGAACGATCAAATCAATGACCAGCGGCCGAGCTTCTCCTCGGCCGCGATACGTTGCAACCCCTCACGATCCGCATGGAGGAGGAGTACCTTCCGGCCCTCAGCGAGCGACGGTCCCGTCCGGCTCCGACATGATGGGAATGTCGAGGTCCTCTCGGCGCTCGTGGTCCGGCTCCGCCTTCGGTCCATAGAGCCTCGACCTGTACCAGTCGGCGCCCCGACGCGCAGCATCCTCGTAGGCCGTCCGCAGTTCGTCCTGTGGAAACGCAGACCCGTCTGCCTCGCTTGGGGCATCATCGAGATCCATGTTCGACTGACCGAAGAACAGGGCTCCCTCTTGCACGACCAAGACCTTGGACCAGATCTTGCCGTCCAACCGGCCGCCCGGGGTCAGCTCGGTCTTGGTCCGTGCGGTGATGTTGCCCTTGAGCGTTCCCCCCATCACCACGTTCTGCGCCTGGATGTCCGCCTCGACATGACTGCTCGAGGAGAGGATCACGTCGCCGCGTGCGGCGATCCTCCCCTTGGCCTTGCCGTCGATGCGAATCGATTCGGCCGATACCAGCGTTCCCTCCAGCTCAGCCCCACGACCCACAACGGTCATCTGCGGACCGAGTGCCTCCTTGATTCCGGGTTCGGTGGGCTGGACCGAATCATGGTCGCCTTCTCGATGTCGTTGCCTCGTCATCATGCCCCCCTCACCCGCTCTGGCTCGACCTCACTGGCATCGTCAACCGGACGCGCGGGCTTTAGCCGGGTCCCTCGGGGGGACCTAGCCCTTCTCGGGAAGACCACTGGTAACCGCGGTCAGCCTCCCGACTGCCGCTGGCTCGAGGTCTCCGGAACCCGCTCGCCGGCAGCGGCTGCACGCTTGGGGGCGATCGTCTCCTCGGCGCCGACCGGCTGACGTCGGCCGGCCAGCGCGTAGATCTCTGCCCCGTCGATCATCTCGCGTTCGATGAGCAATTCCGTCAGCCGATCAAGGACGTCCCTGTGCCCCTTGAGGATCGCCCCCGCCCGCTCGTCTGCCTCCTTCAGCAGGCGGGCGACCTCTTCATCGATGACGGCCTGCGTCGCCTCGGCGTAGTCGCGGGCTCTGACCTCTTGCCGTCCGAGGTACATGGGCCCACCGTCCCCGAAACCCACCGGTCCGAGCCGAGAGCTCATCCCGAACTCCCGCACCATCCGCAGGGCGAGCTGTGTTGCGCCGGCCAGATCGTTCGCCGCGCCGCTCGAGACCTCGCCGAGGACGAGGGTCTCCGCAGCCCGCCCTCCCATGCGGATGCCCAACGAATCACGGAGGTAACTCTCCGGGTACAGGTGTCGCTCGTCGATCGGGAGCTGCTCGGTCACGCCGAGGGCCTGCCCGGCTGGGAGGATGGACACCTTCGCCACCGGATCCGCATGCTCGGAGTACACGGCAACCAGGGCGTGGCCTCCCTCATGGACGGCAACCGCTCGCTTCTCGTCCGGCAGGAGCGCGTTGGTCGCCTCTCGCCTTCCGAGGAGGAGGCGGTCCCTGGCATCGGCGAAATCCCGGGCCGAGACCACATCCCGGCCCCCCCGGACGGCCACGATCGCGGCCTCGTTCACCAGGTTGGCCAGGTCGGCTCCGGAGAACCCGGGCGTGCCGCGAGCGATGGCCTCGAGGTCGACGTCGGGGCCGAGTTTCTTGTCCTTCGCGTGAATGCCAAGGATGGCCGAGCGCTCCCGGAGGTTCGGGAGGGGAATCTCGACCTGCCGGTCGAACCGTCCCGGGCGAAGCAGGGCCGGGTCGAGGATCTCCGGTCGGTTCGTGGCGGCAATGACGACCACGCCCGTGGCCGGGTCGAAACCGTCCATCTCCGCGAGGAGCTGGTTGAGGGTCTGCTCGCGCTCGTCGTTCGAAATCACGCCGGACCCCCGCCGCTGCCCGATGGCGTCGATCTCGTCGATGAAGATGATCGACGGCTCCCGCTTTCTGGCGTTACTGAAGAGGTCACGGACGCGGGACGCGCCGAGGCCGACGAACAGCTCGACGAAGCTCGAGCCCGTGACGGAGAAGAACGGAACGCTCGCCTCCCCGGCAACGGCTCGTGCCATCAGCGTCTTGCCGGTGCCCGGCGGCCCTACCATGAGAACGCCTCGAGGGCCGCGGGCGCCGATCCGACGGTACCGTTCAGGGTGCTTGAGGAAATCGACGACCTCGTTGACCTCCTGCTTGGCACCCTCGTAGCCGGCGACGTCGCCGAAATTCGCTTTGGGCCGCTCTTCGTCCCACAACTTCGCCCTGGAGCCGGTGAGCCCTCCCAAGCCCAGGAAGCCTCCGCTGCCGGCCTGTCGCTGGGCTCGCCGTCCCATGTACCAGAACACACCGAACAGCAGGATGAAGGGGAGGAGATTGACCAGGATCGCCAGGAAGGTCGAGGACGACGGGCTCTCCCCGGTGATCTGGACGTCGTGCTCCTGAAGGAGTGTGGAGAGGTTCGTATCCTGGAGGGGCACGGGGATCTGGGTCGTGTAGGCCGTCCCGTCGGTCAGTATGCCGGTAACTCCCCCGTTCGAGTCGATCGTGGCGGTCTTGACCTTGTCTGCCGTCACGTCGTTCAGGAACTGCGTGTAGCTCAGCTCGGTGGAGCTCGTCCCGCCGATCGGCAGGAAGAACAGGAGGATCGTGGCGGCGATCCCCAGGTACAGGAGCCATCGCCGCCATTCCGGCGGTGGCGGAGGAGCGGGGCCCTTCTGTTTCTGACTGGCGCGCGGGTCGGGCGGCTTCGCCGGAGCGGTGTGATGGACGATCCTTCGTGGCATGGCGATCCCTCCACTCTCGAGCTCTAATCCAATCACGAACAGCTCGACCCGGTCCGACTACGGCGATTGCAGGATGTGGCCTGTGAGGACAAGGTCTCGATCGTCGGTGGACTCGGCCAGGACACGTGCCTGACCGACGCGGGAGACACCATCGAAGCGTGCCCGTAACCCACGCGTGTCCACGAAACGCCGTGATCAGGGGTGGAGTAGGCTTCAACCTGCTCGTGCGGAGGGGAGGGGCGCGATGGTACGCCGGCTGATCATGGCCTCGATCATGGGGCTCGGCCTCGTGGCCGCCGGGTGTGGTGGTGGCGGCGAGGATGTCTCAGTCACGCTTCAGGAGTTCGCGGTCGGAACAGACCCCGCGAGCGTCTCGGCCGGGGACGTGACCTTCAACATCGAGAACATCGGCCCGGACGACACCCACGAGTTCGTCGTGATCCGCACGGACCTCGACCCGACCGGGCTGCCGACCGACGAGAACGGCGCCGTGGACGAGACGGGCGCGGGGATCGAGGTCGTGGACGAGGTCGAGGAGGTGCCAGTGGGGGATACGCGGACGCTGGAGGTCGATCTCTCGGCGGGCTCATACGTCTTGATCTGCAACATCTTTGACGAGGCCGAGAACGAGGCCCACTACCAGGAGGGTATGCGGACCGGGTTCACCGTGTCGTAGCGGCGGTCTCCTGACCGTTCACCCTCAGACAGAGGCTTCAGGAGCTGGGCGTGTCGGGCGCTCGTGGCCGTCCTCCGAGACGCTGGAGACCGTCATACGCCGCGTACTTGAACGCCTCGGAGTAGGTCGGCACATTGAACGTCGTGTGGATGAACCGATCGATCGCGCCGCCGGTATGCATCACGGCCTGGCCGATGTGGACCAGTTCGGAGGCGACATCCCCCATCACGTGCACGCCGAGCAGCTTCCGGTCCTGCCGACGGAACACGAGCTTCACCATTCCGTCCGTCGTTCCGGCGATCCGTGCCCTTGCGTTCTGCGCGAACCATCCCCGCCCCACCTCGTGTTCGATCCCGGCGACCGCGGCCGCCTCTTCGGTCATCCCAACCATCCCGACTTCGGGGATGGAGTAGACACCAAACGGTGGGAGCGGATCGACGGTCTCCTTGAAGGGGATGTGGAATGCGTGACAGATCGCGACGCGGCCCTGCTCCATCGACACCGAGGCGAGCGCGGGTGGCCCGATCACGTCCCCTGCCGCATAGATCCCCTCGGCGGTCGTCCGGTACTTGTCGTCCACGACGATCCGGTCTCGCCCGTCGACCTCGACCCCGGCTTCGGGCAGACCGAGCCCGTCCGTGTTGCCCGCTCGGCCCGCCGCGAACAGGACCTTCTCCGGCCGCACGATCTCGCCGTTCGCCAAGGTTACGGCGAGCCCCCCTTCCTGCCGCCCGATCGCCGCGACCCCTCGGCCGAGCACGAGGCGGATCCCATTCGCCGCGAACACCTCCGCCAGCAGGTGGGAGATCTCGGTGTCCATGAATGGAAGGAGCCGCTCGCCCGCATCGACGAGCACCACCTCGACGCCGAGCGCAGCGAAGAGCGAGGCGTACTCGCAGCCGACCGGCCCACCGCCCACGACGACGAGACGCCCAGGCAGCCGATCGAGCTCCAGGATCGACTCGGAGTCCTCCACGTCGGGGTCGTCGAACGGCACCGTCATCGGGTGGAACGGCCGCGATCCGGTGGCGATCAGGACTACCTGGCTCCTCAGGACCCGCTCCCTCTCGCTCAACACGAGGACGGAACGGTCAGCTCCCAGGCGCGCCCCTCCGCGGATGAGCTCGACCCCGTGCCTGTCGAAGTTGTCTCGCACCGTGTCGATCATGAGCCGGACGACCTCTTCCGCGCGTGCTCGGATCCGGTCGAGGGAGACCTCCGGCGGAAGGTCCAGCCCGATCCCGTAGACCTCGCGGCGGCGGAACCCGGTCAGGTACAGCGCCGCCTCCCGCATCGCCTTGGTCGGGATGCCGCCCGTCGATGCGGTCGTCCCTCCGGGTACCGGCGAACGCTCCACCACAGCGACACGTTTCCCGAAGTAGGCGGCCTGCGCGGCTCCCTTCTCGCCGGCCGGCCCAGCCCCGATCACGACCAGGTCGAAGCGCTCTTCCATGGACGTCCCTCGCTCGAGGAACACGCTACAGCCATCGAGAGGGATGGACCGGCGACCACCGATCGCCGCTCAGGGCCTTCGTAGAACAGGATGGGGGGAGCCGGTCACTGTCGTCCGGGTCTCGCGCGAAGGGCGCTGACCAAACCGGTGGATGGGGCACCGCGTCTACAGCGAAGGAGCGTCGAGGATCCTGCGCGTGCGCTTAGCCATACCCTCGAGCAGTCTGAGCGCGAGCTCCGGCTCCTCGCGAAGCAAGCGGCGGAAGGCGTTTCGTTCGATCCGGATCGTCGTGAGCTCGGTCGTGGCGATCACCGTCGCCGTCCGGCGCTCGCCGTCCAGGAGAGCGAGCTCTCCAAAGAAGTCACCCGGTCCGAGCTCGGCCTCTCGGCGGGCGGTCACGATCCTGCCCTTGAGCACCTTCGCCTTGCCATCGACGATCACGTAGAACGCTCGTCCCGGCGTGTCCTTCTGCACGATGACCCGGCCAGCGCCGTATGTGGTCTCTTCGGTGAGGGCTGCAACCCGACCGAGATGCGCGCGGGAGAGTCCCTCGAAGAGAGGAACTCGGCCGATCAGCTCGACCTCCGGACGGCGCGTCGGCATGCAAGTATTTCACCAGGCGGTGACGCTGCTTGACCAGAAGACGCCCGCCCAGGATGGGCGGATTCGGATCAGTCCGATCCGAACCGGTTAGCGTCTACCTCGAGCCGTCGCGTCCAGGAGGATCTGCGTGGCGAGGTATCGGCTGATCCCGAGCTTCCTCGCGATCTCGTCCGGCTTCATCCCCATGGCTCGATAGATGATCGCCAGGTTCTCCTGAGCCTGGCTCCACCGCCGGGGTGAGGCGCCGGCGGAAGAACGAGGGGCTGGGACGGGGATCGGCCTCGTCGAGCGGTCCGGCCGGACTCGCGAGGGGGTGGGCACCGATCCCGCGGCATCCGGCCGCTTCTTGTACCGGCCCGTGGTCATCTCCTGTTCGGTGCGCTCGTTGAGGATCACGTATTGATCGGCCGCCTTGTTCACGCCGACCGCGACCATCGGAAGGCCCTTGCTGTTGCTCTTCACACACTCGGGCTTGGTGCAATAGTCGTACCTTTCGGCTCGTTCCGGATGCAGCTCAGCGCCGCACGTCACGCAGTTGGCCATGAGGTACCTCGTCCGCCATCGAAGGGGAGTCTACGAGTTGCGCACTTGGAAACGTCACGGGCGCATCCGATATTCCCGGACGGCCCCCGAGACCGACGGGGGCTCGAAGGACGGTAGGCTCAGTCGATGAACGATTCGAACCGATAGGGCCACTCGCGTGAGCCAGCCGAGGGCGTTGCGCCGGCGGGTCCTCGCGTACGCGCTCGGATTCCCCGGCGCACACGAGGATCACCCCTGGGACGAGGACGTGGCCAAGGTGGGAAGCAAGATCTTCGTGTTCCTCGGGATGGAGGACTCACCGGAGCTCGGGATGACCGTGAAGCTACGCGATTCCCACGAGCAGGCCCTGTCCGTCCCGGGCGCCGCGCCGGCCGGGTACGGGCTGGGGCGCTCGGGCTGGGTGTCGGTCCCGTTCGGCGAGCGGACCCCACCGCTCGCCGTCCTCAAGGACTGGGTCGAGGAGAGCTACCGGGTGGTGGCTCCGAAGCGGCTCGTCGCCGAGCTCGGCGAGCATGGTTCCCGCCCGAGGGACCGCCGGCGAAGACCGGCTTGACGGGAGAGCCGAGGAACTCTGAAAGATGCTGGGCCTCGCGGTGGATGCCGCGGCGGACTGCTGGCGACAGGCGCGAGAAGGGCTGAACCTCGATGTGGAGGGCCTTCGGCGTCGGCGTCGGGTTCCACATTCCCATGGCACGACCGTCCACCAGGATGGTCGGGTTCAGCCAGCCGCCGGCGTCGCGATTGATCATCCTCCAGTGATTCGGCGGCGCAACCAGCCCGCGATCCTTCCAGCCCAGCAGATACTCGTCCCACCACGGGATGAGCCGGACGATGCCGGGAGCTGCCTGGGTCGCCGATCGTCGGAGCGACCACAGGGCACCCCGGGCGGTTCCCACCTCGACCAGTCGATCGTCGATGCCGGCCCAGGCGCGGCGGGCGTCGCCGGCCCGGATGCCCGACCACACGGCCAGGTCGGTCGGCGCCGCAGGCCCGTGCGCCTTCAGGAATCGCACGGCCAGCTCGCCGAGCGCCGCATCGCGATCCATCGGCTCCGGTTCCCCGATCCAGTCGCGGACCAGCACGAAGCACTGATGACGCCCTCGCTCCGGCCCGCGGCAGATCACGCCTTCAGCGGACGCCAGCCACAACAGGTGCACCACCGCCTGCTCCTGCGTTCGGATGCCTTTACTTCGCAGCCGCTCGGCGATCTCCGGCCTGGTGAGCGGGCCCTCCCGTCCGAGCATCCGCTCGATCAGCCGGACGGCTGTGGCCGGCTGGTCCGGCGGCACCCCCTCCTGCTCCAGCCGCCGAAACGCGTGGCGGATCCTGGGTTCGACGACCAGCGGCACGAGCCAACCGAAGTCCTCGGCGGTGATCAGGAAGAGGGTGCCCCGCATGGCCCAGGTGTGCACGATCGAGCGATCTCGCAGCCGAGCGCGATCCACACGCTCGGCCGTCAGACCGACGGTTCGGGCGGGGAAGGCCAGACGTGCGGCGGGAAGGGACTGCGCCTGGATGCCGGTCAGATGCCGGACTAGGTCGACGACCGAACGGCGCCTCGGTCGATCGAGATGCTGGGCGGCCGTGCGCCGGCGACGGACCTCGTCGTCGGTGAGCGTCTTGATCCCGGGCATCTCGGGCCGCAGTGTAGGGTCGGCCGGTGGCCGAGCGCGTCCTGAACGCTAGCGAGTTGAACCGGGCGCTCCTCGCCCGCCAGTTCCTGCTGGAACGGTCGTCGCTTCCGATACCCCGCGCGCTCGAGCGCGTCGCCGGCTTGCAGACCCAGTACGCACCTTCGGGCTACGTGTCGCTGTGGACGCGCCTCCGTGATTTCCGCCGAGAGGAGCTGACGAGAGCACTGAGGCGGCGGCACGTCGTCCAGGCCACCCTGATGCGGATCACCATCCACACGGTCTCGGCCCGGGACTTCCCGCTGTTCGCGTCGGCGATCCGGCGGGGGCGCCGCGACTGGTGGTCGGCCCAGTATCGGCACCAGGCCGAAGGCTTGGACATGGCGGCAATCGCCGAACGGGTTCGGAAACATCTCTCGGCGGGACCGTGCCGAGCCTCGGAGCTGAAGGAGCTCCTCGCTTCCGAAGGGATTCCCGCGGTGGCCTGGTCGGGTCTGGGCATGTGGATCGACCTGGTGCGAGTCCCGCCGTCGGGCACGTGGGGTCAGCGGCGGGCCGACCTGTACGGCCTGGCCGATGATTGGCTGGGGACGTCGTCGTCGACGGAGACGGAGGGCATGGAGCACCTGGTGCGCCGGTACCTCGGCGGATTCGGCCCGGCATCGGTGAAGGACATGGCCAGCTGGGCCGGGCTGTCGGTTCGGACCCTCGCCCCCGTCGTGGATCGGATGCCACTTCGCCACTTCCGGGACGAGCGGGGTGGTGAGCTCCTTGACGTACCTCGCGCACCGATCCCGGATCAGGACACGCCGGCCCCGGCCCGGTTCCTCCCCACGTGGGAGGCCATGCTGCTCGTCCACGCCCGGCGCACGCAGGTCCTCCCGGATGAATACCGGCCCCTCGTCTTCAACACCCGGACCCCGCACTCGGTCTCCACGTTCCTGGTGGACGGGAAGGTGGCGGGAATCTGGCGGCACGAGGGAGGTCGCGTGCTTTGGGAACCGTTCGAACCCCTTCCGCGCGTCGCCCGGCGCGAGCTCGAGGAAGAGGCCAAAGGCCTGGCCTCCTTCCACGCCGACTGATGCTCGACCTCAGTCGAGGCCGTGGAGGTGGCTCAGCTTGTCGGGGTTGAGGACCGCGCGTATCGCCTGAACCTGGTCGTCGGCGATGTCGAGGGAGACGACCCCTATCGGGTGGCCCTGCGGATCGAAGAAGATCGCCCCCGGCTGCCCGTTGACCGCCGCCGGTTGCAGGCTCGTCACCCGGAGCTGTTCGGCCCGACCGCGGAAGCTGGCGAACAGCCTGGCGACCCGGTCTCGGCCGAAGACGGGCCGAGGGAACGCAGGTGCCTTGCCGCCGCCGTCGCCGTACGCGACGACATCCGCGGCGAGCAGGCCGAGCAGTCCTTCGGCGTCGCCCTCCGCGGCCGCGGCGAAGAACCGCCGGGCCAGCTCCTCTTTCCTCTGTCGCGAAGCCTCGAACCGCGGCTTCTTCGCATCGACCTGCCGCCGGGCGCGCACGGCGATCTGGCGGCAGTTGTCCTCGGACTTGTCGACGACCCGTGCGATCTCGTCATAGCCGTAGCCGAACACCTCGCGAAGGAGAAAGACCGCCCGCTCGACGGGCGACAGGCTCTCGAGGAGGACGAGGAACGCGAGGGAGAGGGAGTCGGCGGTTTCCGCGTGCTGTGAGGCGTCCGGCGCCTCGTCGGTCAGGAGCGGCTCGGGGAGCCATTGGCCGACATAGCGCTCACGACGTACGCGCGCCGAACGAAGGTGATCGATCCCGAGCCGGGTCGTGACGGCGGAGAGGTAGGCCTTCGGCGACTCGACGACCTCGCCCTCGCCCGTTGCACGGTGGAATCGGAGGAACGCCTCCTGGACGATGTCCTCAGCATCGCTCACGCTGCCAACCATCCGGTAGGCAATGGCGAACATGTACGGCCGAAGCTCCTCGTACAGGTCTCCCACCCGCAGCTCCCGCGTCTCGCGAATGCCCATTCTGCCCTGGAGACGAGATAGCCGGGGCGTCTGTGACAGCTCCTCCCGACGGCCGACGTGGTGTCACAGGGCCGGCCGGTCCTTCGTCTCCCTGTTCGACGAGACGAAGGAGGCATTGCGATGGTGCAGACGACGAGAGAGCTCCGCCCGATCGGGATCGAGCCGATCGCCGCCCCGAGCGGGATCCGGGTGGAACGCCCGGTCCACGATGGCGGGCCGCAATCCGAGCCCGCCTCCGGTGAACCCGGCCTCTTGTGGCGGTTGGTCCTGGTCGCGATCGGATTCGGAATGGCCCTGACCGGTTGGATGCTGATCCTGACCGTGTTCCTCTCGTTCCTCGGCTTGCCCCTGTTCATGTTCGGATTGGCGCTGATGCAGAGCCAGGAACGATGATCCCGACCACGACGCGGTCGCCTCGATGGTTGAGGATGCTCGCCGTCGCAAGCCCGACCGATGGGAGGACGACGATGGAGGCGGCGAGCGGATGGGGAGCCGTATTCGAGAAGGGCGACGCGGCGAGGTTCACCGGCGACGTGTGGCTTCGGTCCGGGCCCGCCGCCGTGGACGGTACGAACGTGGGGGTCGTCCACTTCTCCCCCGGCGCCCGGACGCACTGGCACGCGCATCCAGGAGGGCAGTTCCTGTACGGGCTGACCGGCCGTGGGCGGGTGCGATCCCGCGGCGGGCCCGGCCACGCGCTAGAACCGGGCGACATCGTCCACGTCCCGGCCGGCGAGTGGCACTTCCACGGGGCAGCCCCCGATAGCCCCGTGGTGCACGTCGCGGTGAATGAGGGCGGCGCGCCTGAATGGGGCGATGCCGTGACCGACGAGGAGTATGGCGAAGGGTTCTAGTCGAAGTCGAGTGGCTCGACCGGGTCGCCGACGCCGATCGTCCCGGGCCTGACGACGTCGCCGTACACGCCGAACTCGAGCTCCTTGTCTTTCGAGACGCCGCGATAACTACGGATTACGGACAGGGTGGGGAAGTCCCGCATGCCGGTTTCGGGGTCGAGCGTCGTGATCACGCACCGGGGGACGGGATCGCCCACCCGGACCTCGGCGTGGCCGATCCGTACACGCCGTCCCGCCCACGTGTCCTCCTCGTGTGGCGCGCAGCCGTCGATCTCGACGAGCATGCGGAACCGCCGGGCGTCGATCGGTCGGTCCCGTCCGCCCTGGCGGCTGAGCTCGGCGACCGAGGCCAGCGAGACCAGCGTGACGGGTTGGGAGTCGGTGGCGTCGCCCGGTCGGTCCACGCGAGCCAGGTGGACCACGTGGCCGGCGTATCGGCTCAGAGACTCCTCCCAGTCGCCATCGACGACATGTGCCAGGACCGGACGCCCGTAGAAGTCGACGGTCAGGGACTCGCCGTTCGGTTCGGCGGATCCACCGACCACGATGCCGTCGGGCAAGCGCAAGGTGAGGTGGTCCCGTGTCGCGTCGTACTCGGCTCGGATGGGGATGAGCGGCGATTTCCGCGCGCCCGAGAACCGTCGTCCATCATCGCCCACGAAGAAGAACTCGCGGTTGCCGACCGCGCCGTGACGCTCGAGCATGATGCGCTGGGGGTTGTGCAGTGCCGTGGACTTGACCGGCGTGACGTTCAGGCGGGCGACGGTCGGCATGCGCCTCACGCTACCACCCGTAGGTGGCTCAACCCATCCTGATGATGCCGAGGTACACGGCCTCGGTCTCCGGCGACGGGCTCACCCCGAGCTCTTCCTGCATCAGGCCGCGACATCGCTCGTAGACGCGCAGGGCCTCGGCCGGGTTTCCCGCCCCCACGTGGGCCCGCATCAGGAGCCGATAGGCGGTCTCGCGGAACGGCTCGAGCTCCAGGACGAGCTCGGCGTCGCGGGCGGCCAGGGGGAACAGCTCCTTCTCCAGGCACACGGCCGATCGGCACTCGAGCGCCCGAACCCGAACGTCGCGGAGCATGTCCCGGCGCCTGGTGGCCCACGAGCCGTCCTCGCCGGCCAGGAACGGTCGACGGGCGATGGCGTTCGCCACCAGGGCCCACCCGTTCGCCTCGTCGCGACGCCCTGCTCGCAGCGCCGCCTCAGCCCGGTGTACGGCGTCGTCGGCGGCCTCCAGATCGACCCAGGCCCTTGCCGGGAGCAGGAGCTGGTAGCACCCCAAGGCGTAGCCGATGGCGTCGGGGGCCAGACCCACGTCGCCGAGCGCCGAGCGAAGCTTGCTCACGATGGCTCGAAGCGCGGTGTCCCACGCTCGAGGCGGCTTCTCACCCCACAGCTGCTCGGCGAGCTCGCCGGGCGAGAGCGCGCGCTCCCGGTCGGCAACCAGCATGGCGAAGGTCAGGCGGCCCTGCCGTCCGGGAAGCCTCGACTGCGGCACCAGGGCGGAGCCGCGGACGGCGCAGATCGAGCCGGCGAGGTAGATCCGAAGCGACGTCTCCGGCTCCAACCACACTCCAACCTTCGGCCAACCTGACCCGCCTAGTATCGGTCGCGGAAGGAGGTGGTCGCATGCAGTACGAGGTCACGTGCGAGTGCGGTTGGCACGCGAAGGGCACGCAGGAGGAACTGGTCCCCCTGATCCAGAAGCACGGCAAGGAAGTCCACGGCATGGACGTCACCCCCGACCAGGCGATCTCGCAGCTCAAACCGGTCGAGGCCTGAGCTCCTGGGGCGTGGCCCCCGCACGGCAGGGCCCACGCTGGCCCGTGGTACCGTCGCCACGATGGACGCGCCGGCGCTTCACCCGGACCTGGAGCCCATCGCGTTCCTCCTGGGGACATGGGCGGGCGAGGGAGAGGGCGACTGGCCCTCTTCGGGCCCCTTCCGCTACGCCGAGGAGATGTCCTTCGAGCAGGTGGGCGAGCCATTCCTCCTGTACGCCCAACGTAGCTGGGCCGACGGCGGTGAGCCGCTCCACTTCGAGCGAGGGTTCGTCCGCCCGACGGGCACCGACCGGGTCGAGCTCGTGCTGGCGCATCCCTTGGGTATCGTTGAGGTGGCGGAGGGGTCCGTGTCGGCGAACACGATCGACGTGGCCTCCACGACCGTGGCCATCACCCGGACCGGTGCGGCGGTCACCGAGCTCCGCCGGCGGTTCGAGTTGGAGGGCAATGTCCTTCGCTACGAGCTCGAGATGGCCATGCGCGACGTGCCGCTCACCCGGCACCTGAAAGGAGAGCTGAGGCGGGCGACGCCCGCCGCAGAACGATGACAGCGATGAGACGGCGCGATGCGAGCCGAGCCTTCCTGGCCCTCGCCGTGGTCGGTCTCGCAGTCGGCGGCGTGCTGTGGGCCGCGGGCGAGCACGACGCGGCCAACGTGGCGTGGGCGGCCACGACGGTCGTGGGCATCCTGCCCCTGGCCTACTCGGTGGCGATCGATTTGCTGCACCGGGAAACGGGAGTCGACGTCATCGCCCTCCTGGCCATGGCCGGCGCGCTAGCTCTGGGTGAGTACCTGGCCGGCGCGGTCATTGCGCTGATGCTGTCGAGCGGGCGATCGCTCGAGGCGTTCGCCGACGCCCGCGCGCACCGGGAGCTCTCGTCCCTCCTGGAACGCGCCCCGCGCACGGTCCATCGGTATGCCGGGGACGGGCTCGAGTCGATCCCCATCGGCGAGGTCCGGCCGGCGGACGTGCTGCTGGTGAAGCAGGGCGAGGTGGTGCCGGTGGACGGCTTCCTGGTCTCGGAGAACTGCGTGCTCGACGAATCGGCCCTCACCGGGGAGTCCCGCCCGGTCGAGCGGAGCAAGGGCGATGCGCTGCGAAGCGGCGCGGTGAACGCCGGCGCGTCGCTCGCCCTCCGGGCCACAGCCACCGCCGAGGAAAGCACCTACGCCGGGATCGTCCGGCTCATCGAGGAGGCGGAGAAGCAGAAGGCACCCTTCGTCCGGCTGGCCGACCGATACGCGCTCGTGTTCGTTCCGGTGAGCCTGGTCATCGCCGCCGGCGCATGGATCTTGACCGGTGATCCCGTCCGAGCCCTGGCCGTGCTCGTCGTGGCCACCCCTTGCCCGCTGATCTTGGCTGTCCCCATCGCCATCGTTGCCGGGATCTCCCGCGCCGCCCGCCGGGGCATCATCGTGAAGGGCGGAGGAGCGCTGGAGACGCTGGCCCGCGGCTCGGTGCTGTTGTTCGACAAGACCGGCACGCTGACGTCCGGCGTGCCGGAGGTCGCCGACGTCGAGGTGTTCGCCGGCATCGATCCCGAGGAGCTGCTGCGGCTGGCTGCGTCGCTCGACCAGGTCTCTCCCCACGTCCTTGGGGCGGCCATCGTTCGGGCTGCGCGGCAGCGTGGCCTCTCCCTCTCATTCCCGGTCGAGGTGCGAGAGGAGCCGGGTTCCGGCATCGAGGGCACGGTCGATGGACGGCGGGTGTCGCTGGGCAAGGCGTCGTGGGTGTCGAGGGGCCGGGGTTTGCCCGCCCGGGCTCGGGACGTCCGCCGGCGGTCGGCGATGGAGGGCTCCTCCGCCGTGTTCGTGGCCATCGACGGTGAGGTCGCCGGAGGGCTCATCCTCGACGACCCCATCCGGCCAGACACGCCGCGCGTCATCCGCACCCTCCGTCGGGCCGGGATCAAGCGGGTGGTAATGGTGACCGGCGACCACCCCGACGTGGCGGAGTCGGTCGGCATCTCGATCGGCGTCGACCGGATCCTGTCCGAGCGCGACCCCACCGACAAGGTCGACGCGGTGAAGGCGGAGAGCGACGGCGGCGTCACCGTGATGGTGGGGGACGGCGTGAACGACGCGCCGGCCCTGGCGGCCGCCGATGTCGGCGTGGCCATGGGAGCTCGCGGTGCCACGGCGTCCTCGGAAGCGGCCGACGTGGTGCTCGTGGTGGACCGGCTCGACCGCCTGGCCGAGGCGATCCGGGTGGCCAAGCGGTCCCGGGGGATCGCGGTCCAGAGCGTGCTGATCGGGATGGGCCTGTCGTTCGGCGGCATGATCCTCGGAGCGGTCGGCCTCCTGCCGGTGGTGGGCGGGGCGCTGTTCCAGGAGGCGATCGACGTGGCCGTCATCCTGAACGCGCTGCGAGCGCTGTCGGGCGGCCGGGCCGCCCGACAGCGCGCCGGCCTGGGCTCGAACGTCGGCGACCGGTTCCGGGACGAGCACCGCGAGTTCGTTCCCTGGCTGGCCCGGATCCGTACCGTGGCCGACCGCCTGGAGTCCTACGCGCCGGTCGAGGCTGGCGAGGAGCTCCAGCAGATCCGGTGGTTCCTGACCGAGCGCCTTCCCCAGCACGAGGAGGAGGAGGAGGCCGCCGTGTACCCCGTGGTCTCCAGGCTCATGGGGGGTGAGGACCCCATGGGGACCATGTCCCGGGCTCACCTGGAGATCGATCACCTGTCGCGGGTCTTCGTCCATCTGGTGGACGACGTTCCAGCCGAGGGTCCGGCGGTCGAGGATCTGGTCGACCTGCGTCGGGTGCTGTATGGGCTGCACGCGATCCTCCGCCTGCACTTTGCCCAGGAGGAGGAGGCGTACTCCTGGCTTGCCTCGGAGACGCTGGAGTCCGAAGAAGCCGCGGTGAGCTAGCGGCCCCCGACGGATCGTTCCTCGGGAAGCCACACCCGGAACGACGCGCCGCCGCCATCACGGTCCTCGACCCACGCCCGGCCACCGTGCAGCTCCGCGAGCCCCGCCGCCAGGGCCAGGTCGATCCCGCTCCCCGAGGCGAACTCGCCCCAGTCCCGCCCCCGGCCGAACGGCTCGAAGATGGCCTCCCGGAACGCCGGTGGCACCACGGAGCCCTCGTCGTCCACCGCGATGAGCGCGCCCCTGTCCTGTTCCCGAACACATAGCCAGATCCGACCCTCAGGCGGCGTGTGGCGAACCGAGTTCGACAACAGGTTCTCCACGATCCGCTCCACCTTCGCCGGGTCGACGTCCGCGGTGACGCTCTCTCCCTCGACGATGACCGCGCGACCCTCGATCACGTCCGTCTCCTCGACCACCCGAGCGGCGAGATCCGCGATGTCCGATGGGACGATCGTGAGCTCGATGGCTCCATGCGCGATCCGAATCAGGTCCAGCAGGTCGCCGAGCATGCGATCCAGCCGGCGGGCGTTGTCCGAGATCCTCGAGACGAGGTCCTTCGCCTCGTCGGGCTTCAGGGCCACGTCCTCGCGCTCGAGGGTGATGGCCAGTCCGAGGATCGCGGCAAGCGGTGTCCGGAGATCGTGCAGGAGCTCGCCGAGGCCTTCCAGGTCGCCTTCCAGGCTGTCGGTCATCGCGCTCCGGTGGGCGGGAACGGCAAGACTCTAGTCGCTCACCCCGCCGCCGCCTCGCCGTCGGCCCGGGGGTCGGTCGCCGCGACCAACGTGCCATCGTCGGCCACCCGGATGAATTGCGCGTGCCCCACGCCGTCGTCCAGATCGCCCAGGAGCGTGAGCGCGAATCCGGAGCGCTCGAAGGCCTCGCGAACCCAGGCGGGAACGCCGGCCTCGAGCTCGATAGACCGCCTCGGATGAAGATCCATCCCGCCCATCAGCCACCGGGGGGCCGAGAGCGCCGCCTCGGGATCCATGCCCAGGTCGAAGGCCCGGACCAGGTTCTGGAAGTTGATCTGGGGCTGGCCCCCGCCACCCATGGATCCGGTGACGGCGGCCAGCCGACCGTCCCGGTGGGCCAGGACAGGCATCAGGGTGTGGGCGGGGCGCTTCCCCCCGGCCAGGACGTTCGGCGAGTGGGCGTCGAGCGAGAAACCCTGCCCCCGGTTGTGGCAGACGACACCGGTTGAGGGCTCGAGGATCCCGGAGCCGAACCCGCTGGACAGGCTCTGGATCAGCGAGACGGCCCGCCCACCGCCGTCGGCCGTGGCGAGGGCGATCGTGTCGCCGGCGCTTCGGCTCCCGATGCCGACCCGGCCGGCTCGGACCTGATCGCACAGCGCCGCGATATGGCCCTCGTCGAGGAGCGTGCCGACGGGGACCCTGGCGTGCCGGGGATCGGCATTGTGCCGGTCCCTGTCCTCGGACGCGGCGGCGAACACTTCGGCAAGCACCGCCGCATCCGACCCAAGGGGATCGGGATCGATCTCCAGCCGTTCCGCGGCGAGCAGCATCTCCAGGAGCGCGAAGCCCTGGGAGTTGGGGGGGACCACCGAGACATGGAGGTCTCGGTACCGGGCAGCGATCGGTGAGTCCAGCTCGGGCCGATGCGAGGATAGATCCTCGAGGGTTATGGACGAACCAGCCGCGCGAAGGCCGGTCACGAGCCGGGCGCCGACCTCTCCGCCGTAGAGGACGGACGGACCCTCGACCGCGATCGCTTCCAGCGTGGTTGCCAGGCTTGGTTGCACGACGGTGTCGCCCTCCCTGAGGGGCGAGCCGTCGCGAGCGAAGACCGCCCGCATGCCCGGATCGGCGAGCAGGCGCTCGGGCTCCCAGGCCAGGATCGACGCAAGCGAACGCGCCACGGGGATGCCGTCTCGGGCATGAGCAATGGCCGGGTCGAACGCGCGCTCGAACGGCAGATCGGCGCCGAGCTCGGCGAGGGACGCCCAACCCGAGACGGCGCCCGGCACCGTGATCGTGAGCGGGCCGTACTCGGGCATCGCATCGTGTGTCGCCAGGATGGCCCGAGCGTCGATCGCGAGGGGAGCGCTGCCGCTTGCGTTCAGCGCGATGGTTTGGTCGTTCACTGCCTGTACCAGGGCGAACAGGTCGCCGCCCACACCACACATGTGCGGGTAGACCACGGCCAGCGTCACGGCGGCAGCCAAGGCTGCGTCCACGGCGTTGCCACCCGCGTCGAAGGCCGCGACCCCAGCCCGCGTTGCCGCCCAGTGCGGCGTGGCGATGGCGAACCGCTTGCCCGATGCCGAGAGCGCGCGCTCGTCCGTGGATGGCATCGGCGCGGCGCTCGACCGGTCAGCCTCGGAGGACGAGCCCGCGGTAGCCGTCGGCGAATCCCGCCTCCCGCAGGCGGGTGAGCCAGCGCGCCTCCGCGAACGGGACGCCGTCGATCCGTTGCAGCTCGATCCGTCGAACCCGGGCTTCCTTGGCCAGCGAGACGAGTGCGTCGACCCACGCGTCGTCGCGTTCGGCGGCGGGGAATGTCAGGAGGCTTCGAGCCCCCCGTTCGAGGAACGCCGCCAGCTCGCCGTCCTGGAGGATCACGTACGCGCCCGCCGTCCGCGCGGGCCGCCCGGGCACGTCCGGCCACGGGAGCGCCATACCGAAGGGCTGCGCCGGGTCCGTCGCCGCGAGGGCCAGCGCGATGCCCTGCTCCTGAGGGTCGCGGAGGTCGCGCAGCCTGTCCAGGGCGCCGGGAAGAGCGAACTGCGCTGCGCCGAGCCCGGACACGAAGTACCCCCGCCGGACCTTCCCCGATTCCTCCATGGCCTTCAGTACGCCGTACACGGCGGCGAAGCCGCCAGGAACCCCCTCGCTTAGGGCGGCTTCCCTGGCCAGGACGCCGTGGCGGTCCAGGAGCTGCAACGCGCGCGCGTGCGAGATCTCGGTGGAGGACGGCGCGGGCTGAAGGAGATGAGCAACGAGCGACCACCGTCCGGCTCCGGCGGGCGGCCCCGTCCGCCGGAGCCGGCCCGGCCTGGGTTTGGGCCTCGGCGCGCGGGGGCGCCCCGACAGGAGCGAGCGAAGTGGGGCGAACGTGTCGTTCGTGACCTCGCCGGCCCACACCAGATCCCACAGCGCCCTCAGCACCACGCCCTCGTCGGCGGTCCCCGCAGCCATCACCAAGTCCGGCCAGAACGAGGCGCCCCGTTCGGCCAGATGTCGGCGAAGCTGGTCGTGGACGGGCCCCTGCGGGGCATCTTCCGGCCGGCTCGGCGCGAGGAGCCGGAGCCGTTCCCGGAAGTACAACGCCACTCGGCCGTCGTTCGCGCCGAGCCTGCCCGCACCGACCCAGACGATCTCGCCGGCGGCACACAGCGCGTCCACATCCGCCGGCCGGTATCCGGCCACGCGGGCGGGAAGCGCGTCGGACTCCAGGACCGATGCGGGCACGGCCGCGCCCTGGAGCTGTTCGATCGCCTCGGCCAGGGCGCCCGGCCCCTGCCGGGGTCTCGTCATGCCGTGCCACTCCGGCAGGAACCGGACCAGGGCCGCCCCCTCGACCGGCTCGACCTCGCGGCGAAGCGCGGCGAGCGAACGTCGCCGGAGGGAACGGAGCACCTCGACGTCGCACCACTCGCGTTCCACTCCTCCCGGGCGAAACTCCCCCCGGACGACCTTGCCCACGGCTTCCAGCGATCCCAGCGCCGAGTTCACACGGTCGTCGGGGACGCCCAGGCGCCCGGCCACGTCCTCGACGTGGAACGGCCCGTGCGTTCGGGCGTATCGGGCCACCAGGTCGCGGAGCGGATCGTCGACGCTCTCGGCGAATGCGGCCGGCACGCCGCGCGGGATCGACGCGCCGAGGGCGTCGCGCAGCCGCCCGGCGTCCTCCACCGCGGCAATCCTGTCCTCGCCGGCGATGCGGATCCGGATGGCCCGGCGCTCGCCGAGGAGCGATGCCGTCCATCCGGTGGGGTCGGTCGACGACCGCGCCGCCATCTCGTCCTCGGTCAGTTCCCCCACCCTGCGAAGCAGGTCGTGCAGGTCATCGGCGTGGCGGGCCCGTCGTCCCTCGGCCACCGACTGGAGCTCGAGCTCCAGGTCGGCGAGCGCACTCGCGTCGATCAGCTCACGGAGCTCCTCGGCCCCTAGGAGCTCGCGGAGGAGGTCCCGGTCGAGCGCCAGGGCGGCGGCGCGCCGCTCGGCGAGCGGCGCGTCGCCCTCGTACATGTACACCGCGATCCACGAGAACAGCAGCGACTGGGCGAACGGGGACGCCCCGATCGTGTCGACCGGCACCATCCGGACCCGCCGGGCACGGATGTCGGTCAGGACGTCCTTCAGAGCCGGGAGGTCGAACACGTCCCGGAGGCACTCCCGGGTGGCCTCGAGGAGGATGGGGAACGTCGGATACTTCGATGCCGCTTGCAACAGGTCCGCCGAGCGCTGCCGCTGTTGCCACAACGGGGTCCGCTTGCCGGGAGCACGTCGAGGCAGGAGGAGGGCCCGGGCCGCCGATTCTCGGAAGGCCGACGCGAACAGCGCCGTCGCGGGGAGCTGCCGCATCACCAGCTCCTCGATCTCCTCCGGCTCGAACACGAGGTCCTCGACCGGGATCCGGTCCTCGGACTCAGGGAGGCGGATGACGATGCCGTCGTCGCTCCAGAGGACCTGCACGTCCGCCGCCATTCGCTCGGCCAGTCGGGCCTCGATGGCCATGGCCCACGGCGCGTGTACCCGCGCGCCGAACGGGGAAAGTAGACACACCCGCCAGTCGCCGATGGAGTCCGGGAACCGCTCCACCACGATGGTCCGATCGTCGGGGACGGCTCCGGTGGCCTCGCGCTCGTCCCCCACGTAGGCCACCAGGTTCCGGGCGGCCAGCTCGTCGAGCTTGAACTCCTCGCGCAGGCGGGCGGTCGCGCGCTCGGGCGTCTCGCGCCCGATCGTGCGCGTGAGCTCGCCGAGCGCCCGGCCGAGCTCGAGCGGCCGTCCCGGCTTGTCTCCCTTCCAGAACGGCATCTTGCCGGGCTCGCCCGGAGCCGGAGACACGATCACCCGGTCGGGGGTGATGTCCTCGATCCGCCATGCCGACGCCCCGAGAAGGAACACCTCGCCCCGCCGGCTCTCGTACACCATCTCCTCGTCGAGCTCGCCGACCCGGGTCCCGTCGGGAAGGAACACACCGAACAGGCCGCGGTCGGGGATGGTTCCACCGCTGGTCACGGCGAGTCGGCCGGCACCTTCCCTGGCCCGAAGGGCGTTCCGGTGCCGGTCCCACACGATGCGAGGGCGGAGCTCGGAGAAGTCGTCGGACGGATATTTCCCCGACAACAGGTCGAGGACCGCGACGAGGAGCTCGTCGGAGAGGTCGGCGAAGTTCGCGGCCCGGCGCACCAGCCGGGCGAGATCCTCGACGGTCCACTCGTCGACGGCGCACATGGCCACGATCTGCTGGGCCAGGACATCGAGGGGGTTGCGCGGATACCGGGTCTCCTCGATGAGGCCCTCGAGCATCCGGCGGACCACCACGGCGGCCTCCAGGAGGTCGCCGCGATACTTCGGGAACAGCTTGCCCCGGCTTGGCTCGCCGACGTTGTGGCCGGCGCGGCCGATCCGTTGGAGTCCGCGAGACACCGAGCCCGGAGATTCCACCTGCACCACCAGGTCGATGGCCCCCATGTCGATCCCGAGCTCCAAGGAGCTCGTGGCCACCAGACCCCGAAGCGTCCCTCGTTTCAGGCGGTCCTCGATCTCCAGACGCTGCTCCCGCGCGATCGACCCGTGATGGGCCCGAACGAGGTCCTCGCCGGCCAGCTCGTTCAGCTTCGCCGCCAAGCGCTCGGCCAGGCGGCGGGCGTTCACGAAGATCAGCGTGGATCGGTGCTCGCGGATCAGTTCGAGCAGGCGGGGGTGGACCGAGGGCCAGATGCTCAGGCGATCCTGGTCCACGGGGGCCGGACCCGGCGTCTCCCGCTCGGGGACCCGGCCCAGCTCGGCCATGTCCTCGACCGGGACGACGACCTCGACCTCCATGGGCTTTCGGTGACCGGCGTCCACGATCGTCACCGGCCGCGGGCCGTCGTCGGTCCGTCCTCCCAGGAACCGGGCGATCTCCTCCAGCGGGCGCTGGGTGGCCGACAGTCCGATCCGCTGCGGACTCACTCGCGTCACCGCCTCCAACCGCTCGAGCGAGACGGCGAGGTGCGCACCCCGTTTGGTCGCGGCGACCGAATGGACCTCGTCCACGATCAGCCACCGCACGCTTCGCAGGACCTCCCGGGCCTGCGAAGTCAGCATGAGGTACAGCGATTCCGGGGTGGTGATGAGGATGTCCGGAGGACGCTTGCTGATGGAGCGCCGTTCGTTGGCGGACGTATCACCGGTTCGCATGGCGACCGTCGGCTCGTGGAGCTGGACCCCGAGGCGCTCGGCGGCCAGCCGGATGCCGGCAAGGGGAGCGCGGAGGTTCTTCTCCACGTCCACCGCGAGGGCTCGGAGGGGCGAGACGTACAGGACCCGACACCGCTCGGCCGGCGGGGGGCTCGGTTCGCCGCCGAGACGATCCAACGCCCACAGGAAGGCGGCCAGGGTCTTGCCCGAGCCCGTGGGCGCCAGGATCAGCGTGTGGCCGCCCGAGGCGATGGCCGGCCACCCCTGCACCTGCGCGGGCGTGGGGGACTCGAACGAAGCGTCGAACCACGCACGGACGGCGGGCGAGAACAGGTCGACGGTCACCGCACAAGCCTACGGCGAACCGGCGACACGCTCGTGGGGACGCATCGGTGTCTTCGAGCCAACGACGTCGAGCCCGCCGATAGGATGCTCGACGTGGCCCCGGCTCGCGCGCCGTTCACGCTGGTCGTGTTGGTCCTCGCGTTCGGTCCGGCGACTCTCGGGGCCGCCGCCCAACCGCGGGAAGCCGAAAACCAGATCGTCCTGTCGGGGGCGGTGGAGGTGGCTCGGGGACGGGAGGTTGCCGAGGTCGTCGTCCTGCACGGGAGCGCCCGGATCGACGGGGTGGCCCTCGGCGACGTCATCGTGCTCGACGGTGGGATCACCGTCCACGGCCAGGTCAGCGGCAGCGTGATCGCGATGGACGGCTCGGTGAGGCTCGGCTCGAGCGCCCAGGTGGGCGGCGACGTCACCGCGCGGGGAGGCGTCGTGGTCTCCGAGGGGGCGGTGGTCGACGGCCGGATCCGAGAGCACGCCGCGTTCACCTGGCGAGCGCCGCTCTCGCTGTTCGGGCGGTTCGCCACGTGGCTCGCGGTCACGGTGTCCACGCTCCTCCTCGGTCTCGCCGTCGTGTTCATCAGCCCGAGGGGAGTCGAGGCCATCTTCGACGCCGCGCGAATCGCCCCGTACTTCGCAGCGGCCTGGGGTGTCGGGCTGGCCGTGGGGATCCCCGTCCTCGCCGTGGTGGCCATGGCATCGCTCGTGGTCCTCCCTCTCGGGCTGGCGCTCGCGCTGGCGCTGGCGCTGGCGGCATTCGCTGGCCACGGGTTCGCCGGATACGCGCTGGGCCGGTTGGTATGGACGAATCCCGAGCGCCAGGTCGTGGCGTTTCTGGCGGGCTGGGGCGCTCTTCGGGCCATCGGCCTCATCCCGTTCGTCAGCGGCGTGACGTTCGTCCTGGCCGCCGCGTTCGGCCTTGGGGCGGCGGCCGTCGCAACGTGGAAGGCGCGATCGGAGCAAGGGAAGCATCGGGGACGTCGCGCCGCTTTGCCTCCCGGGCCCGTCCCCGAGGAAGCCGGCCTGTGACGCCGGCCCCGATCGGCCGACGAGCCCCGCCGCTCCTCAGCGCCTCCGAGCCCCGGACAGGAGCGCCAACACGGCGCCCACGGCCGCGCCGAACGCGGCAGCCTGTGGGACGGTCATGAGCACCTTGGCACCGTCGTGCACCTCGATCCGAGGCGAAAGGACCATCCCCACGAAGGACTGGCGGCCGAGCGTCGCGCCGCCCGCGGCGATCACGCTCTGACACCCGCCCTGCTCGATGGACACGTCGCCCTTGGCGATGACGGGCCCGGAACCTCCCTGGTGGATGGACACGTCGCCTCCGGTCATCAGGGGACCGCATCCGCCCTGGTTGATGGTCACCTGCCCGGACGCGATGACCGGCCCTGCTCCCGCCATAGTGAGGTGGACGTCGCGCCCACTCACCATCCCGACCAGGGCCCGATCCAGGGTCACGTCGCCCGCCGCCTCGATGGCCTTCACCACTCGTACCGTGCCGTGTCCGTTTGCCTCCACGATGCGCCTCCCACGTTCGTCGGTGTGGCTCACATCCTATGGAGGCCCAGGCCGGACCACCTCCCGCTGGCTATCCTTGTGGACCGTGAGCTCGACCGACCCTAGGGACATGGCGAAGGGTCCGTCCCGGCCCAGGTGCTTCTTGTGCGGGCGTCTGACGTTCGATCCCGACAAGCGGGGGCGACAGTGGGTTCGTGCCGCCGTGGATGGAGAGCAGGTCCTGGTGTGTCCGAACTGTCAGGAGGACCGGCCGGACTGGGCCGTTCAGTTGGACCGATGCGAGGTCTGCGGTGCCAGCAGGCTCTCGGTGATGCTGGGCAAGGTCGTGTGCCGGGCCTGCGGGCACGTCCGCGGCGAGTCGGTGGAGCCAGCCTGGCTGTCGGGCGCTTAGCTCAGCGGTAGAGCGCTGCCCTTACAAGGCAGAGGTCGAAGGTTCGAACCCTTCAGCGCCCACTCCGATTTTTGAGGACCCAGTATGGACGGGGTTGATCTCGAGCGCCTGCGCGCGGGGCGGCTGGCTCGCCTCCAGGGTGCGATGCGCCGTCACGACGTCGAGGCGTGCCTGCTGTTCAACGAACCGAACATCAGGTACGCGACAGGAGCGTCGGCCATGCCCGTGTGGAGCAACACGACGTTCGTCCGATGCGCGCTCGTCCCGGCCGAAGGCGTCCCCATCCTGTTCGAGCACCCGAACTCGGTGCACCTGTTCGGCGAGCTCGAGGCCGACGTTCGTCCGATGCACGCGTGGGAGTTCACCGACGACGTCGGTTTGCACGCGGCCACGTTCGCTCGTCAGACGGTGGCCGCCATGCGGGAGCTCGACGTGTCCGATGATCGACTCGCGATCGATCGACTCGGCACGCCGGGGTTCCTCGCGTTCCAAGCCGCCGGGATCTCGATCCTCGATTCCGCAATCGTCACGATGGAGGCGCGGGAGATCAAGACGGCCGAGGAGATCGAGGTGCTGAGGATCGGCGGCGAGCTCGTGATGGGGATGCTCAGCGGTTTCGAGGCCGCCGTCCGCCCCGGGGTCACCGAACGCGACCTGCTCGCGGTCCTTGCCGCCACGTTGCTCGCCGGCGGCGGAGAGCACCTGGCCACGAACACGGTCTGCTCCGGCCCGAACACGAATCCCTGGCGTGCCGAGGCGACCGCCCGGGCTCTCGAGCGTGGGGACCTCGTTTACGTCGATACCGACGCCGTCTGCCTGGGGGGGTACTTCTTCTGCGTCTCGCGGACGTTCCTATGCGGCGATTCCGCGCCCACGCAAGCGCAACGCGATGCCTATCGAGCATCACACGATTGGTTGGGGGCGATGAAAGAGCTCGTGCGCCCCGGCGTGACGTGCCGGGAGCTGGCCGAGCGAGGGCCACGTCTTCCCGACCGATACCTGCCGCAACGGTACGAATGCATGATCCACGGGATCGGCCTCGAGGAGGAAAGTCCGAGCGTTGCCTACCCGGGAGATCCACAACCGAACCCGGACAGGGTCCTGGAGGAAGACATGGTTCTGGTCGTCGAGGTCTACGTAGGTGAGGTCGGCCGTGGCGATGGGGTGAAACTCGGAGATCAGATCGTCGTGTCCGAGAACGGGCCCACGACCCTCGCTCCCTACCCCTACTGCGCTGCGCTCCTGTGATGCTTACGCCGCCGACGGCGACAGGCTGACCGCCCGCACGCCCCACGTGCTCCAGTTCGGGTAGTCGCCGGCGGCCGTGAAGCCGATGAGGTTCGGCCCGTCGTTCAGCAGGATTTCGTCGGGGATGGAGATCGTCCGGGTCCGCGTCCACGTACCCGCGGGCCCTTTGCCGATGGTCTGGACCGGCTGCCAATTGACCGACAACGTGACCTCCCCGGATCCCAGGTCGAACCCCTGGTAGGTCAGGTTGAAGGCCCCTGGTCCGCTCGGGGCGAGGTAGAAGACCTCTTTCGGATGGGTCCGATCGCCGCGGGGGATGTTGCCCACGGTGTCCGGCGAGCCGATCGGCAGCGGAAGAGGGGGCGACGCCCGCGGGTTCACCGGGATGGTCCTGAGCAGGTCCCAGGCGGCGGGGTCCTCAGTGGTCATGAAGTCGTACAGGCTCCCTCCAATCAGCCCGTACTCCCTGACGGCGTGCACGAACCCCTCGATCTCCGCCGCGTCGTAGTTGTCCGCGACCCCACCGATCTGGTGGATCCTCGCGGTCGGATTGCCGGTCCCCCCCCGAACCAGGAGGGCGCAGTTCGTCGCGTAGTCGTGGACGGCTTGACCTCCCGCCGCGACGGCGCCCGAATAGCACATGGGCAGGAACACGTCGTAGTACTGCGTCAGCGATGCGTACGGGAAGTCGGGCCAGAAACTGGTCGGTTTGGCCAGGCTCACCGCATTGGGCGTGATCGCCCCGAGCGGATAGCCCGGGCCGACGGCGTCGCGGATCCGTTGCGACAGGGTCAAGAGCCTGCCCGTTCGGACGGTCGGGTCGCTAACCACCCTGGATTCGATGTCCAGAGCGAATGAGTCGACCCCGCTCCCCGCGGTCGACCGGTAGGCGATCGCGGCCATAGACTTTCGGAAATCGACTTTGAGGTGCGCGAGGGAGGGGAGGTACCAGGCCACCACGCGGATGCCCGCCCCGTGCGCTGCGTCGATGAACTCCCCGAACTGAGTGGGGAACTCGATGTCGGCGTGGGAGAAGTTCGAGCTCTGGAGATAGATCGTCCGGATCCCGCCGGCCTGCATCGTCTGGACCGCCGCCGAGGGGTCGTTCCACAGCGCCGCGTCGTAGATGTCCACCCAGGTCCCCAGGCCCCGGTAGGCGAGGACGCTCGGCCTCGCGCCCCAGTCCATCGCAGCCGCCCGGATCCCGCCCACCGCGGCTAGGACCAGGCCGGCAGCCAGAACGGCGCGGGCCACGCGCATCTTCGTGTCGGAGGGGTTGGGCATGGAACGCTCGAGAATGAGACGCGCGCGGAGAGTCTATCGTTGCTAGGCTTCCGTGGTGACCGAGGCCACCCAGCAGCGAAGCATCGTGCTGATCTTGGCGCGCGACCTGGCATCCATGCTGGCGACGCCGATGCTGATCGTTGACGAACAGGGCGCGGTCATCTTCTACAACGAGGCGGCGGGAGCAATCCTGGGGCGCCCGTTCAGGGAGGCCGAGCCGGTGGCCTTCGAGGATTGGGGGCCCGCGTTCGATCCACGGAACGTGGAGGGGAAGCCGGTGGCTCTGGCCGAAACATCCCTTGGCGTCGTGCTGACGGAGCGGACGCCTGCGCACCGAACCCTCCGCATCCGAAACGCAGACGGTATCGAGCGCGTGGTCGAGTCCACCGCGTTCCCACTCTACGCGCGGGCCGACGAGTTCGTGGGCGCGATCGCCGTCTTCTGGGGGAAGCACGAGGAGGGCTGAGTGCGGGCCAGGATCTGGGGGTCTCGCGGCTCCCTGGCGACGCCCGGTCCCGAGACCGTCCGCTACGGCGGCAACACCGCGTGCATCGAGGTCGCACTGTCCGACGGCAGCCTGGTGATCCTTGACGCTGGGACCGGCATCCGGGGGCTCGGACTCTCGCTCGACGGGCGTCGTCCCGCGCGGATCGACATCCTGCTCACGCACCTTCACCTCGATCACCTAGAGGGACTGGGGTTCTTCACACCGCTGTGGGACCCGGGGACCGACCTGCATATCTGGGGGCCGACCTCGCCCGTCCAGTCGCTCAGCGAACGGATCGCGACGGTCCTGTCGCCGCCGCTCTTCCCCGTGCACCTCATGGACATGCCCTCCAGCGTCACCTTCCACGATGCGCCGCAGGGCGAGTGGGCGATCGGGCCGGCGACCATCCTGTCGCAGCCCATCATCCACGCCGGACCGACCGTCGGCTATCGGATCCAGGAGGGGGGGCGCTCGCTCGCCTACCTGACCGACCACGAGCCGGCCCTCGGCTCGGATCTGGGCTCCGTCGCGCCCGAATGGATCTCCGGTTTCTCGGTGGCGCGGCGGGCCGACGTGCTGGTCCACGATTGCCAATACACCGAGGAGGAGTATCCGGCCCGGGTGGGGTGGGGACACTCCAGCACCGAGCACGTCGCGACCTTCGCCGTGCTGGCCGGGGTGGAGCGCCTGGTGCTCTTCCACCACGACCCCATGCACGGCGACGAGCAACTCGAGGCCATGCTGCGGCGGGTCCGCGACATCGACCCCGAGACGGGTGACGTGTCCCTGGCTCGGGAGGGGATGGAGATCGACCTCTCACCCGGCGCGGCGTCCGTCGGGTAGCAGCTTCCAGGCCTGGAATTACGCACTTGTGCTTCGGTCCGAGAGTGATCTATCCTCGGGGGTCCCGATGCGCTGGGACAACCTCAGGCTCGACGTTCGGCCGGCGGACGACCGACTGACGACCCCACTGTTCGAGCAGGGCGCCGTGGTCCGCACGTTCGACACGCCGGAGTTTCGCGGCTTCACGTTCTACGAGGTCCACGCGCGGTCGATCATCAATCACGTCCCCGACGCATCGCGGATGCCCTTCCGATGGACCATCAACCCGTATCGGGGCTGCAGTCATGCCTGTGCCTACTGCATGAGTGGTGACACGCCCATACTGATGGGAGATGGGCGGCCTAAGCCGCTGGCCGACGTTCGTCCCGGCGACGAGATCTACGGAACCGTCCGGAGCGGGAACCACCGCTGGTACGTCAAGACCGGTGTCAAGGCACATTGGTCCACCGTCAAGCCTGCGTATCGCGTCACCCTGGAAGATGGAACCGAGCTCATCACGAGCGGAGACCATCGACTCCTCAGCGACCGAGGGTGGAAGCACGTTACGGGATCGGAGCACGGCGCGGATCGACGACCCCATCTGACCCTCAACAACAAGCTCATAGGTACCGGGGAGTTCGCGTCGGGGCCCGATAACGGCGCGGACTACCGAGACGGATATCTGTGCGGGATGATCCGCGGCGATGGGTATGTGGGCTCGTACACATACGCGCGCGCAGGACGCGTCCACGGGAACGTGCACCGCTTCAGGCTGGCGCTCGTCGACATGGAAGCGCTTCGCCGAACCCGTGAGTACCTCCTCGAGCACGGGATCTCCACCCGGGAATTCCTCTTTCAGGAGGCTGTCGGCGGTTTCAAGCCCGTGTATGCCATTCGAACTTCGGCGCTCGCCCATGTGGGCTCGATCGCGGAGCTCATCCGGTGGCCCATCGAGCCCGCCCTCGAGTGGTCCAAGGGATTCCTTGCGGGCATCTTCGACGCGGAAGGCAGCTACAGCAGGGGGATCCTTCGGATATCGAACACCGACCCCGGAATCATCGGACAGATCACGTCGGCGTTGGACCGGCTCCGGTTCGAGTACAGGATCGAGCCATCGTCCCGCCCCAATGGCCTCACGGCCGTGCGGCTTCGGGGCGGTCTCCGCGAGGCGCTCCGGTTCTTCCACACGGTCGACCCGGCGATCACTCGGAAGCGGGACATCTCGGGGAAGGCGATCAAGGGGAACGCTCCGCTCAGGGTGGTTTCGATCGAGCCGCTCGGGATCGACCTTCCGATGTTCGATATCACGACCGGGACCGGCGACTTCATCGCGAACGGCGTCGTGAGTCACAACTGCTTCGCTCGCAAGACACATACCTACCTCGATCTGGACTACGGCCGAGACTTCGACACCAGGATCGTGGTCAAGGTGAACGCGCCCGAGCTCCTTCGGAAGGAGATGGCCCAGTCGAAGTGGTCGGGAGAGCACATCGCCATGGGCACCAACGTGGACACGTACCAACGGGCGGAAGGCCGGTACAGGCTGATGCGGGGGATCATCGAGGCCCTCCGCGACTTCGCCAACCCGTTCTCCATCCTGACGAAGGGAACGCTGATCCTTCGCGACCTAGACCTGCTGGTCCGATCCGTCGCCGTCACCGACGTCGCCACCAACTTCTCGGTGGGATCGGTCGATCCGGAGCTGTGGCGGCTGCTTGAGCCGGGGACGCCCAGCCCCTTGCGTCGGCTGGAGGCGGTCCGGGCGCTCAACGATGCCGGAGTCCCCTGCGGCGTGCTGATGGCGCCGATCGTCCCGTTCCTGTCCGACACGGACGAGGCCATCAGCGACACGGTCCGCGCCGTCGCCGACGCCGGCGCCACCCACATCGTGCCCATCGTGCTGCACTTGCGGAAGGGTGGGTCCCGAGAGTGGTTCATGGGCTGGCTGGAGGACCGCCATCCCGAGCTCCTGCCTCGATATCGGGAGCTGTATGGTGCCGGCGCGTATGCGCCCTCCGCCTACCAGGAGGAGGTGGCCGACCGGGTGCAGGGCCTGGCCCGACGCTTCGGGGTAGGTCGAGCCACGCCGAACGAGGCTCGTCGAGTGGCGCCGTCGCCCCCTCGGCCCCAGCAGCTCTCCCTGACCTGAGTCGTCCGACCGAAGTGGCAGGTTCGTTCGCATGGTCCTCGGCTACGCTTCGTTCCATGCGTGGCTTGGATCGATTGCTGGAACTCCAGGAGCTCGACAGCGCCGTCGACCGGCTGGAGGCTCGCAAGCGCCAGTTGGAGGAGGGCAAGGAGATGGCGGATGCGCGGGCCGCGATGGAGGACGCGGAGGGTCGCCTGGGGGAGCTTCGGCTCGGCGTCGACGCGGTGGTCCGGGAGCAACAGCGCCTGGAGCGGGAGATCGACTCGATGACCCGTAAGGCCGAGGCCGACGAGAAGCGCCTCTACGACGGCAGCATCGCCAACGTCAAGGAGATGGAGGCCCTCCAGCACGAGATCACCTCGCTCAGGGAGCGCCGTTCCAGGTCCGAGGACGAGCTCCTGGAGGAGATGGTCCGAAAGGACGACCTCGAATCCCGGGCGGGGGAGGCCAGCACCCTGGTCCAGCAGACCAGGGCCAGGCTCGAGGCGGTCGGGGGAGAGGCCGTCGCGGAGCTCGGGCGGATCGAGGAAGACCTGGCCGAGAAGCGAGCCACCAGGGAGAAGCTGGTGCCCGAGTTCGACGACGAGCTGCTCGAGCTGTACGAGGACCTTCGGGGGCAGAAGCGAGGGATGGCCGTCGCGGCGCTGGTGGATGGGGTGTGCCAGGCATGCCACGAGAAGCTCTCCGCGATGGAGCTCGACCGCCTGAAGCGAACCGAGGGCGTGAAGAGGTGTGAATACTGCCGGCGGATCGTCGTCTTCGCCTGATCGTTTCCTGTGATGGGGCTGCGCGCGGCAATCCCGGCCCGGCGGGCATCGGGGTGGTGATCACGACGCCGCGCGGACGCATCGTGGACCGCATCGCTCGAGGCATCGGCATCGCCACCAACAACGTCGCCGAATACACGGCCGTCCTCGAAGGCCTGAAGCGCGCTCGGGAGCTGGGTGCCACCGACGTGCTGCTCCGCTCGGACAGCAAGTTACTGATCGAGCAGCTGTCCGGGCGGTTCCGGGTGAAGAACCCGACCCTCCAACGCCTCCACACGGAGGTCCGAGCGACGGCGAGGGCCTTTTCCAGGATCAGCTACGAGCACGTCCCGCGAGAGGCGAACAAGGAAGCGGACCGGATGGCGAACCGTGGCGTCGATGGGTGGCTGGCCGGGGAGGGCGCTAGCTGGTCGGCGCCGGGGAGGGCGCCAAGCTTGTGGAAGGAACCTGAGTGACGACGTCTCCGAGGGGGAACGCGAACGTCACGTGGCGCCCGCCGGCAAGGCGATAGGAGAGGGAAAGGGTTCGACCCCTCGCCTCCTCCTGCTGAGGGAAGCCGACCAACCCCTCGGAGTCGAATCCGCTGGGGAGCGCGACCAACGCCTGCGTGTACACCCCGCGCGTGCGCTGGGGGGGCGCGCCCTTTCGTCGAACCAGCAGCGCCAGCCCCTCCGGCTCGAAGCGGATCAAGCCATCCGTCCGATTCACCACGGTGACGTTGAATTGCCATGACGGCGTGAACATGAACAGCGAGTGCAACGAGACCGTCACCCCGTAGCTGGCCATCGACAGGTCCCTGAAGAGCTGGATCCCGTCGTCCATGGATTGCCCGTCCCGGGTCGCATCCACGACGCGCCACTCGGCCGTGCCGGTCCGAAGGAGGGTCACCGGCCCGTCCATGATCCTGGTCCGGTCGAACGTCTCACCCGCCGCCGGATCGTACGTCAGGTTCACCGACGCCCCCAGGTTCACCCGGCCGCCGACGGCATTCTCCACCAGGAACGAGTCGACGAACGCGACCGAGCGCACGTCGGCGGTGCCGGAGATCGTTCCGTCGAACTGCTGGTTCTGGACGGTCATCCAGTGCACCCACGCGGTGAGCTTCGGCCCGACCACCAGGGCGGACAGTCGGGCACCGTCGTCCTCCGTCGCGTGGGCGTAGGCGTTCACGAAGTCCAGGGCCGTGCGACGGGCGGAGGCCACATCCAGGCCCAGTCCCGCTCCGACCTGCTCCTGCGCGAGGGGCTGGGAGGCGCCTTCCAGCGAAGGTGAGCAGCTCGTCGCGGCGAGGAGGACCAAGCCGAACATCGCCAGACGTCGCATGGGCGGCCCGCATGGTAGTCGGTCCTATACTCATCCGTGGGGAGTCGGCCGGGCGGCCGCGGGCGAGAGCTCGAGGAAAGTCCGGACTCCGAAGGGCAGGGTGCTGGGTAACGCCCAGGCGGGGCGACCCGCGGAAAGCGCAACAGAGAGCAGACCGCCCCGCGAGGGGTAAGGGTGAAACGGTGAGGTAAGAGCTCACCAGCGGGCCGGGTGACCGGTCCGGCTCGGCAAGCCCCACCCGGAGCAAGGCCAAGCAGGGAGCGTTCGAGGGTGGCCCGCCCGAGCTCCCGGGTAGGCCGCACGAGGGGCGTTCGTCGTACGGGAGCGCCCCCGGGGTCCCGCGCAGGCGGGACTCAGACGGATGGCCGCCGCCGGTCCGCGAGGGCCGGAACAGGATCCGGCTTACAGGCCGGCTCCCCCTTTTCCGCCACTCGTGGTGCGGGACGCCGCGAGTGTCACGCGGTGCGCGCCGGGTCGAGTGCCCGGCGGAGCTGCCTCCCCGCGTGGTACGAACTCCGCACGAGCGGCCCGGCCTCGACGTGGTTGATGCCGAGCGATTCGCCGGTCCGCTTGTGCGCGGCGAACTCCGCGGGACTCACCCACCGGTCCACCGGCAGATGGAGCTTCGTGGGCTGGAGGTACTGGCCCATGGTCACGATGTCGCAGCCCGCCTCGGCCAGGTCGTTGAGCGCGTCCGCCACCTCCTCGGGCCGCTCACCCATCCCCAGG
>JBIOXZ010000052.1:0-20013 GCA_044869895.1 Actinomycetota bacterium
GAGGACGACGTCGAACTCCGTCTGCTCCTCGACCTCCTCGCCGGCGGGCGCGCCCGGAGCGGCGCCGCCCATCATCATGGGCACGGCCGCAGCGGCCTTGACGTCGAACGTCTCCTCGAACTTCTTGATGAAATCGGACAGCTCGAGGAGCGTCATGTCCTTGAATTGGTCGAGCAGGTCGTCCGAGCTGATCTTCGCCATTCGGGTTCTCCTCCCTCTATTCGTCTGGAGCGCGATCCGGTTCCTCACCGGCCGTCGCGCGTTCGTCGGGTTCGGTGGCTCCCGTTTCGTGTGATCCGGTGGCCGCCTCTGGTTCCTCCGCGGGCTCCTCTGGAGAGGCCGGTTCGGCGACGTCCGCTCCCGCAGCGGTCTCGGCGGTGGGCGCCTCTTCTGTTTCACCCGGGCTCGTTTCGGCGTGAGGTGGCTCGTCCGTCTCGGTTGCACCCGCCGCCTCCGTCTCGACGGCCTCCCCGGGGAGCTTGTCGCGGTAGGCCTCGAGGAGTCCGACGAACCCGCTCTGAAGCTGTTGGAGCATCGACGCGGCGCGCGACATCTCGGCCTTCATGAGCCCCGCGATCCGCGAGAGCATCGCCTCGCGCGACTCCAGTGTTGCGAGTGCCTGCGCCTCGGCCGCTTCGAGGACACGGCCCTCCATGTATGCGCCCTTGATGACGAGCGCTGGGAAACGCTTCGCCGCGTCGACGATCTTCTTCGCGGTCGCGACAACATCGCCCCGCACGAACGCGACCGCGGTCGGCCCGCTCAGCAGCGCTTCGAGCTCATCGATGCCTGCCTCGCCCGCCGCGCGCTGCATGAGCGTGTTCTTCACCACGGAGAACCTCGCCTCGTCCTGCAGGGACCGGCGGAGCTCGGTCGCGTCGTGGACGGTCAGGCCCCGGTACTCGGCGAGCAGGAGCGCCTCCGAGGATTCGATCCGGCCTTTGAGCGCCTCGACCTTCGCGATCTTCTCTGCACTTGGCATGTGCTGGTAGCTCCCTTGGGACATGAAAAACGCCCCCGCAGACGAAAAGCGGAGGCGTGCGTCGTTCGGCACGTCCGATGGCCTCGGCAGGTACCGGCGTGGCCGGATGATGCGGCGCCCCTGCGGTCTGCGGCGGTCCCCAGGCTACCAGGCCTAGGCCGGGAGCCCGGCTCTTCCTGACGGGTGCGACCGAACCTCCTCGGGGGGGATGCCCAACGCCTCATCCACGGCGGCCAGGAACCGCTTCACGTTGAGGGGCTTGGAGAGGTACTCGGTGGCCCCTGCGGCGATCAGCCTCTTCCGCTGCTTCGGCGTCGAGTCCGCCGACGTGACGATCACCGGGGTCCTACCGGTGGCGGGGCCGTTCCGCAGGCTGCGGATCACATGGTCGCCGGGGATATCGGGGAGGTGGACGTCCACCACGATCAGGTCTGGGTGGTGCTCCCTAGCCAAGTCGAGCCCCATCCTGCCCTGGATGGCCTTGAGCAGCCTCACGCCGGGGCGGTTGGCCAGGATCCGCTCGATGAGCCTGAGATTCGAGGGGTCGTCCTCGATGCACAGGATGGTGTGGACGCGGCCGACGGCGCCCGACTGCATGTTCCTCGCCGGTTCCTCGATGGAGTTGGCGTCCTGGGCGGGCCGCAGTGCCAACCAGAACGTGCTCCCTGTCCCGATCTCGCTCTCGACCCCGATCGACCCGCCCATGCCCTCGACCAGGGCCTTGGTCAGGGCGAGGCCCAGGCCGGTCCCCTCGATACCGGTTCGTTCCGCCCCCAGCCGGTCGAACGGAGAGAAGAGCCGCTCCTGGTCCTCCGAACGGATGCCGGGGCCGGTATCGCTCACGCGGATCGTGATCGACTCGGCCATCCGCTGCACCGAGACGGTCGCGGAGCCCCCGTCGTGGTTGTACTTCACCGCGTTGGCCAGGAGGTTCAACATGGCCTGCTTCAGACGCTGCCGATCGGCAAGCACGAACGAAGGCGGACCGGAGTCCGACGCATGGACGGCAACCCCCCTCTTCACCGCAAGCGGCAGCACCAGTTCGACCGCCTCGCGGACGACCTCGTGGACGGAGACGGGCTCGATCGAGAGCGAGAGGGCGCGCGACTCGATCCTGGCGATGTCCAGGACCTCGTTGATCAGGTCCAGGAGGTGACGGCCGCCTTTGAGGATCTGCTCGACGCTCTCCGCGTCGGGGGGCGCGAGCGGCGAGGTCTGGAGAAGCTGACCGAACCCAAGGATGGCGTTCAGTGGGGTCCGGAGCTCGTGGCTCATCCGGGACAGGAACTCGTCCTTTGCCCGGTTGGCCTGTTCGGCCACTTCGGCCCGTTCGGCGATCTCAACCGCCTCCTTCTCCGGCGTGATGTCGGCCAGGATCCCCTGAAAGAAGGAGGGATGGCCGGCTTCGTCATGCACCACGACGGCCTCGTCGCGAACCCAGACGACACGCCCGTCGTGGGCCCGCAGCCGGTACTCGCTGCGAAGTGGCGTCCCCATCTCCCGACTGAGGGCTTCATCGGCCATCGCGCGCTCGCGGTCCTCCGGAGCCATCTGCTCGTACCACAGGGCGGGATTGGCCAGCCATTCCTCCGGTGAGAAGCCGAGCATCCACTCGATCCGGGGACTCACGTACCGCCACCGTCCGTGCTGCCCGAACTCCGCGACATACACGACCACGGGAACCTGTTCGACCAGCGTGCGGTACATCCGTTCGGCATGGAGCGCGCGCGAGCTGGCCTCCCAGTCGTTCGTCATGGTCCGGCCGGCTCCGGGTCGAGCATCGCCTCCACGACCTGAAGGAACCGCTTGACGTCGAGCGGCTTCGTCAGGTACTCGTTGGCCCCCGCGGCGAGCAGTCGGTCGATCTGGGCCTGGGTCGCGTCCGCCGAGATCATCACGACCGGGATCGTTCGCGTCGCGGGGTCCTGCCGCAGACGCCGGAGCGCCTCGTCTCCCCCGATGTCGGGCAGGTGAAGGTCGAGGAGGATCAGATCCGGCAGATGATCGCGGGCAAGCTCCAGCCCGAGGCTCCCTTGCATCGCCGAGAGCAACCTAACCTGTGGGCGATCGGAGATGATCCTCTCGATCAACCGAAGGTTCGAAACGTTGTCCTCGATATACAGGATCGTCCGAGACGGGGTGACCCCACTCGGCGGGGCATCGTGTCCGTCCCACTCCCGTTCGAAGCGGTCCACCGGTGGCTCGGCCAGGCTGAGCTCGATAGTGAAGACGCTGCCGGCGCCGGCCTCGCTCTCGGCTTTGACCGTCCCCCCCATGGCTTCGATCAAGCCCTTGCTGAGGGCCAGGCCGAGGCCCGTCCCCTGGACGTCGCTCATCTCGGCGCCGAGGCGGTCGAAGGGATCGAACAACCGTGCCATCGCCTCCGAGGCGATGCCCACACCCGTATCGGCCACCCGGATCGCCAGCCGATCCGGAGTCACGTGGGTCCACGTGACGATGATGTCGCCGCCCTCGCGGTTGTACTTGACGCCGTTCGAGAGAAGGTTCAAGAGGACCTGCTTGAGGCGTTGACGGTCCGCCAGGACATGGAGGCCGTTCGCATCGTCGATCCGCAGTCGGATGCCCCGTTCCACGGCCAGGGGGCGGATCAGGTCGACGGCCTCGGTCAGCGCGTCGGTGACCGACACCGCCTCTGACGACAGGGAGAGCCTGCCGGTGGCGATCCGGCTGACGTCGAGCACCTCGTCGATCAGGCCGAGGAGGTGCCGCCCCGCCCCCAGGATCTGGCGGATGCTGTCACGTTGATCGGGAGTCGGGTCCTCGATCTCCAGGATCTGAGCGAATCCCAGCACCGCGTTCAGGGGGGTTCGCAGCTCGTGACTCATCCGGGACAGGAACTCGTCTTTCGCCCGGTTGGCTCGTTCGGCAAGCTCCTTGCTCTCGCGGATCTGAGCGTCCGCCACCCGTCGGTCGGTGATGTCCTCGGAGATGCCGAGGAGGTAGGCGGGATGTCCGTCCGCATCGAGGATCGGGATCTTCCGCGTGTGGAGGAACCGCTCCCCCTTTTCGCGGGTCTGGATACGTTCCTCGGCGATGTCGACGAGCCGGCCGTTCTCCAGCACCTCACGGTCCTTCGAGGTGAAGAACTCCGCCTCCTCGGGCGGGAAGAAGTCGTAATCGTTCTTGCCGAGGAGGTCGCTCCGCGAATAGCCGAGGAGCTCCTCCCCGGCCCGGTTGAACCGGACGAACCGCAGGTCCTCGGCGGACTTGACGAAGACCATGTTCGGGATGTTTTCCACCACCGAGTCCAGGAACGCTTCTGCCCGCCGAAGCTCTTCCTCGGCGTCCTTGCGCTCGCTGATGTCGAGGCCGACCAGCATCCCGGCCACCACCTCTCCGGTATCGGAGCGCACGGGAACGATCTGCACGAGGAACGTGTGGTCGTTGACCAACCGCTCCGTTGCACTCTTCTCACCCCTGAGCGCCGCACGATACTGCGCTTCGGCGGCCCGCACGGTTTCCGGGAACAACTCCTCCCCCACCTCCGTGATGGTCCGTCCCTCCAGTCGCTCCTTGGTGAAGCCGATGGGCTCCAATCCCTTGCCTTCCATCAGCGTGAAGCGCAGGTCGTGATCGAAGAGGCCCACCACCCCATCGGGGAAGTTCCGTGCCAGGGTTCGATACATGACCTCGCTCTCAGCCAGCGCCGCCTGCCGTTCGGTCAGGACCACCCTGGCGCGCAGCAGGGCCTCCCCGACCCTGCCTACCTCGTCGCGCCCGGAGATCGGGTCGAGGGGTGGCAAGCCTTCGGCGAGCCTTCGCGCATTCTCTTCGTTCCTTCGAACCCTTCGAGCGACGCTGGCAGTGAAGAACACGATGCTCGCCAGGCCGGACGCGAACCCCGCGATGACCCCGGCCTCGATCGTTGACAGGGAAGCCGTGAGGAGAAACGCCCCGATGGGAACCACGCCGACGATCAGGCCCTTGGCCCGGAGGGACCGGTCGGCCCAATACGCCGAAAACCGGCGTGGCTCCGGGCTCTCGGGATACCCTCCTGCCGCCTGCACTCACGCCCCCGGACGCCGGTCTCTCTACGCGTTATCGGCACCGTCGCTTGAGGCTGAACCCCCAGTAAAGTCGGCCGGCCAATTCACCGATGAACCGAAGACGAGTAGTGGGAGTCGCAGCATGTGGCGGACGGAGTCACCGAAGGAAGCCCGGATCCTGGTCGTGGACGACGAGGAAGCCAACGTCCGGCTCCTTGAACGGGCGTTGACGCAAGCGGGGTACTGCAACATCACGACCACGACGCAGCCGCGCGAGGTCTCCCGCCTGGTCGCCGAGTGCGAGCCGGACCTGATCCTCCTCGATCTGATGATGCCGCAGATGGACGGATTCGAAGTGATGCAGGTGCTTGGGTCGCTGTCCACGAGGGACTCGTACCTGCCCATCCTGGTCCTCACCGCCGACACCACCACGGAGACCAGGCGACGGGCCCTGGCCTCCGGGGCGAAGGACTTCCTGACCAAGCCTCTCGACATCCACGAGGTGCTGCTCCGGATCAGGAACATGCTCGAGATCCGGCTCCTGCACGAGGAGCTCAGGATCCAGAACGAGTCGCTGGAAGAGCGAGTGGGGATCCGAACCCAGGAGCTCCAGGAGTCGCAGATCGAGACTTTCGAGCGGCTCGCCCTGGCCGCCGAATTCCGGGACGATGACACAGGCCAGCACACACGGCGGGTCGGTCGGACCGCATTCCTCATCGCTCGATCGATGGGGGTGGCGAGCGGCGTGCTCGAGCCCATCGAACGAGCCGCAGCGCTCCACGACGTGGGGAAGATCGGCGTCCCGGACGCGATCCTCCTCGCCCCACGCAAGCTCTCGTCGGAGGAGTTCGAGGTCGTCAAGACGCACACGACGATCGGCGCGCGGATCCTTTCCGGAAGCCGGTCAGCGCTCCTCAAGCTGGCCGAGGAGATCGCCTTCGCCCACCACGAGCGATGGGACGGTCACGGCTACGCGGGGCTGGCCGGCGAGGAGATCCCAGTGTCCGGTCGCATCACGGCGGTCGCCGATGTGTTCGACGCACTGACGCACGATCGCCCGTACAAGCGTGCGTGGCCCGTCGATGCTGCCGTGGCGGAGATCACACGCTGTCGGGGACAGCAGTTCGATCCGAACGTGGTCGATGCGTTCCTCGGCATCTCCGAGGAGGCGGCGGTCGACCTGGGGAGAGGAAGCGTGACGACGGCGACCGAGGTGACTAGTTTGGCTCCAAAGCGATCCAGAAGACGAGTAGGTTCGCGCTGACGTTGGCAGGAGCTCCTGAGTTGCAATTGAGGTTGGATATCGTGAATTGGGTGGTCGTCCTGTTTGAGACAACCAGGCAGTTCGCAGCCCCCGTCGTACCTCCGGGCGTCACCACAGCGACGTAGTTCGCATTCGGCATCGCGCTCGACATGCTTACGGTCACCGAGCTCGAGCCGCTGTTGATCGTTGCCGTGTTCGCTCGGTAGTTCGGCATCGGTCCGGTGGCACCGGTCGCACCGGTTGCGCCGGTCGGCCCGGCCGGTCCCATCGGGCCGTGGGGACCGGTGGCACCGTCAGCGCCAGTAGGGCCGCTTGCTCCGGTCGGACGAGCAGCGCCGGTCGCGCCCGTGGCACCCGTTGCACCATCAGCACCTGTCGCGCCTGAGGCGCCATCCGCGCCATCCGCGCCATCCGCACCAGCAACACCCGTCGCGCCAGTCGCGCCATCAGCACCTGCGGAGCCCGTCGCGCCAGTCGCGCCATCAGCGCCATCAGCCCCATCAGCGCCGTCCGCCCCCGCAGCTCCCGTCGCGCCGGCTGGACCAGCGGGGCCCGCGGGCCCGACTGGGCCCGTCGGTCCGACCGGGCCCGTCGCGCCTGTCGGCCCGGGAGGGCCGTCGGATCCTGCCGGGCCCGTATCGCCTGTCTCGCCCGTGGCGCCCGTAGCCCCCGAAGCGCCCGTGGCGCCCGTAGCCCCAGAAGCGCCCGAAGCGCCCGTCGCGCCGTCTACACCGCTCGATCCTGTGGCACCAACCGCTCCGGCTGCGCCGTCTGTACCCTCATCGCCCTTGGGGCCAGTTGGCCAGGGGGACCCGGCTCACCGGCGGGGCCGGCCGGACCTACGGATCCGATGCCCGCTGCACCCGGAAGACCTGAAGCGCCCGTGGCCCCCGAAACACCGGTGGCGCCCGTCGCGCCGGTCGCGCCGGTCGCCCCCCTCGCACCGGTTGCGCCAACGGCGCTGGGGCCTGGGCGGCTCCCGGCCTCGACCCCGGCCATGAGGAGCAGGACGACGGCGACCAGTCCGATAACGATGGCCGGCTTGACCCACACCCACCTGTCGCTTGGCTTTGCCATGACCCCATCTGGAGGGTCGGCCCGCGCCAGGCTGTCCGGCGAACGTCCGATACCTTCTCTCACACCATCGGCGCCTTCCGAAGGGAAATGAACTTGCTATCGGGCTTTTCCCCTAAGCATTTCCGTCTACCTCAAGCCGGGTAGTGAGGACGGGGAGGTGGGGGACGCCTGTCAGCCATTCGGGGGTCGCGGCAGGCAACGCCCCTTTGTCCAGACCTGGTCCTGCCGTGGAATCGGGATCGAGGGGGCCGCCGCACTTCCACCTGACGCTCAAGCGGCCGATCCAATCGGCCGAGCTTGAAGTTCGTCCGCCCCAGCACTGATAGGGGCTGTTTGAGAAGAGCGAATGCGCATGGGGGTCGAGGCCGTTTTGTGGCGTGGCAACCGACGCGGGAACGAGGACGGGCGCGTGGGTTGGGTTTGCGCAGGACTCCGGACATTGCCGGCCCTCCTGCTCCTCCTCCTCATCATCGGGGCCTGCTCCGAGCGCACGACCGATTCGGACCAGGCCTCCTCGGCCCTTGCTGCAGGACTCAAGGCCCATGCAGCAGGTCGGTTGGACGAGGCCGCGGCCGATTACCGCAAGGTGCTGGTCTACGACCCACGAAACAAGTTCGCCTACTACAACCTCGGCGTTATCGAGCAGACCCAGGGCGACGGTGGGTCGGCCGAGTCGGACTACCGGATCGCCATCACGATCGACGCGGACTTCGTGCCGGCGCTCTTCAACCTGGCAATCCTGCGGGGGTCCTCGGGGGGCGATCGTGAGGCCATCGACCTGTACAGGCAGGTAATTCAGATCGACGAGGGCTACGCCGCGGCCCACATGAACCTGGGGTTCCTCCTCATCGACAACGGGCAAGAGAGGGAGGGCAATGCGGAGCTGGCGAACGCCGTGGGACTGGACCCAACGCTCGCCGATCGCATCCCCGAGGATCTCGAGACCAGCCCCGTGCCGCAGCCGAGCCACTCCGTAGGACCCCAGGCTTCTGAGTCCGCCTCCCCATGACTGTACGCCCGGTCATCGAGAACTCCTTCGGCACGGCGGGGCTGTACCTGGGCGCCGCGGTCATGGGCCTGCTGATGCTGATCGCAGCCGCCGGCTATCGGCGTCTGCACCCCGCGATTGCAGAGGCGGAGCGGGAACCGTCGGACCTCGACGGTACCGAGGCGGACCTCGACGATACCGAGACGCGGGCGGACGGGTACGCTGGGGCAGCCGAGCTGGAGGCGATGGAGGTCGCGCGCAACTACAATGACTACCTCGCATCGGCTGTCTTGTCGCGCGCGGATCCTTCGCGGCCGGTCCTTGACTTCGGCGCCGGTCTCGGGACGCATGCCCGCGCCCTCCGCGGCCGAGATCTGGACGTCCGTTGTGTCGAGGTCGACGTTGGTCTGAGCCGCGCGCTGAAAGCCGAGGGCTTCGAGACGGCGACGAGCGTCACCGAGTTCGGCCCGGAGGCGTTCGGCTGTATCTACTCGCTGAACGTTCTGGAGCACATTGAGGACGATGCGGCCGCGCTGCGAGAACTCTACTCGGCGACGCAACGGGGTGGCCGGCTCGTCGTGTACGTTCCAGCGTTCCCCCTCGTGTTCTCAACGCTGGACCAGCGGGTCGGCCACGTCCGCCGATACCGGAAGAGGTCGTTGACGGCGCTGGTGACCCATGCCGGTTTCCGAGTCGAGCGGTGCCGGTACGTCGACAGCTTAGGGTTCGCGGCGGCTCTGGCCTACCGGTTCGTTTCTCGCTCGGGGGGGCTCAGCCCGCAGACCGTGAAGAGGTACGACCGGTTTGTCTTCCCGCTGAGTCGCAGGATCGATTGCGTGACCGATCGATGGATCGGTAAGAATCTGTTGTTGGAGGCCGGGCGTGACTGATCCATTCACGGCGCGGCCCGTCTCGGAGCTTTCCCTAGCGCTGCACGTGGCCGTGCTGCTGCCCTGCCACAACGAGGAGGGCAGTATCGCGAAGGTCGTGTCGGACTTCCGGACCGCCCTCCCACAGGCTCGTGTGTATGTGTACGACAACAATTCGACAGACGACACGGCCGAGAGGGCACGGGCGGCCGGCGCGATCGTGAGGCGAGAGCTCCGGCGAGGCAAGGGGAACGTCGTCTGCCGGATGTTCGCGGACGTCGATGCCGACGTTTACGTGATGGCCGATGGTGACGGCACCTACGATGCCGGTTCTGCCCCCAAGATGGTGCGACGTCTGGTGGACGAAGGGCTCGACATGGTCGTTGGGTGCCGCTTCGCTCAGGAGGACAGCAGCGCGTTCCCACGCGGTCACATCCTGGGCAACCGGGTATTCAATCGCGCGCTGAAGATGTTGTTTGGCGCCGGCTTCACCGACGTGTTCTCGGGGTACCGGGTCCTGTCAAGGCGATTCGTCAAGTCGTTCCCCGTTCGCTTCACGGGGTTCGAGATCGAGACCGAGCTCACGGCGCACACTGTCGAGATCGGCCTTCCATATGCGGAGGTTGGCACGCCGTACCGCGCCCGGGAGGAAGGATCCAGACGGAAACTCCGCACGGTGCGCGACGGCCTGGGCATTTTGATCGCCACGATCCGTCTGTTCAAGGAGATGAGGCCGATGCGCTTCTTCACCCTGATCGCAGCCGTCTTGACGGCAATCGCCGAGTCGCTCGGCGTGTGGGTGATCGAGGAGTTCGTGCGGACCGGCCTGGTCCTTCGGCTGCCGACGGCTGTCCTCGCCGCCTCGATACAGATTGTCGCCTTCATCTGTCTGACGGCGGGCCTCGTGCTCGAGTCGGTCAGCCGGAGCCGACGAGAGGCCCGTCGACTGGTCTACCTCGGCCTCGAACCCGTCTCGCCGGATCTTGTCGACGAGCGCACGGCGGACGACGTTGCCGATGAAGACGCGCGTGGCCTCGTCCTCGAGCCCGACGACGAGCGAAGAGACGACGTCGTTGGCCGCCGGTACGCTCCGGGCTCCTAGATTTCGTTGCGCATCTCGCATGGCAGATCGGCGGCGCCGAAGCTGGTAAGGACGTTACGCGAGGTGTCTGGGCCCCTCCCTACGGCAAATACACGGTCGAGACGATCCGTTCATCCTGAAGCGCACCGTCCCAGACTCGTGCGCGCGCCGTGGCTCGGCCCACGTGGCGCGATCGAACGCGATCGGGAGCTCGAGCCGGGTCAGCGCTGCCGGAGGACCGGTCCAATCTGTTCGCGTCAGGCTCCTCACGACATACTTGTCCGATGCCGCGATCGCCAAGTGCGAACCGATGAACTCGGTCGCCCCGGTGATCAGCATCAAGCGGACGCTCCCGCCGCTCATGTCTGCTGTCAATGCTCGTCCGGTGCTGGGCGGCTTCGTCGGCGCCCGCGTCTAAGGATGCCCGGTCCGAACCACAACACCAGGAACGCGAGCGCGCCGATCGAGAGCAGCACGTCGTAGGACGGGAACGGTTGGTAACGAAACACGAGCGTGTGCAGACCCGGGGGCACCGTCCTCCCAACAAAGCTCGGGGCGACCATCTGCGGCCCCAGAGGTACGCCGTCCACGATCACCTGCCACCGAGGGTCGAATGAGCTCTTCAGGACCACCATCGCCGGCCGGTTCGCCACGACCCGAACGGTCACGGTTCCGTCCGCGAGCGCATCGTCTTCGAACTCGACCGACCCCGCGGCGCCCCGCGGCTGCTCCCCTCCAATCAACGTGGGGGGGGCCGCGGGCTCGTCGGCGAATGCTACGGTCGGATACCTGCCCTGCGCCAGCAGATCCGATTGGAGGAAGAAGCCCGCCTGCTGGTACAGATCGGATCGATTTGCCGAGATCGGAGGAGGTACGGTGTCCACGACATCTACATAGCCGCTCGTCTCGATCTCCCACAGCGCGGCTCCGCCCTCCTGCTCGATCAGGCTCGCGGGCACGGAGGGCTGCTGCCCGGAGGGCAGGATCACGTACCGAACGTTGAACAGGTTGTACTGCGCCGGGTTCGTGTCATCGAAGTTGGGTTCGAAGTCCGAGGCAAGCGATCTGGTCCGCCCCCAGAACCCGATACTGTCGACCTGATAGCCGATCAGGGCCTGGCACCCCGCCACCAACCCCTCCGTGGTGGCCGTGCACGAATCGAGCCATATCCCGGCATACACGCGGCCGGGGCCTCGCGCCTGCGCCTCCTGGACGAGCGAACGGATGACGGCATCGGGGCTCGCGTCAACCGTTCGCTGCTGCCGGATCCAGTCACCGCCCTGCCGATCGAACGTTCCCCACCGCTCCGCCCACGCGGGCGCGAGGACCCCCAATCCCAGCAGGACGACGGCGGCTGCCGTGGCGGGACGCGCCACCATCGGCATCAGGCGGCGGATCGCGCCCAGCACGATGAGGCCCAGCCGAGCAGCGCCGACCCCGGCCAGGAGGATCCCGGCCATATGGACGCCCATGATGTATCGGTGGAGCAGGAGATCGCTGCTTCCCGGTAGGAGCTTCAGCGCCGGACCCAAGGTCGGCCGACCGAAGAACAGCAGCATGCTGAGCAGCATGACGCCCAGCAGCGCGCGCGCTCGTTCGTCGTGACGGAATCGCGAGATGCATACGACGGCTCCGACGCCAACGAGAACGCTGATCACCGGGATCGTCCGGGCTCCATCGAAGAGCTGCCCGGTGAACAACCAGGCGAGTACTTTCCGGGCGCCGAAGGAGTCGCTCCAAAAGTTCCCCCAAAGGTACTGGCTCTGGGTCGTCCACCGACTATCCAGCAGAAGCGGGACCACGACCCAGGAGATGATCAAAAGAGCGCCCAGGCCAACGAGCGCCGCTCGCCCCAACCGCCGAAGGAATTCTCCGGGTCGGGTCAGCACCCACACCCCGAGGGCGAGGAACGCAACGTACCCACTCAGGAAATGGAACGCTGCAGTGAGTCCCACCACGAGGGCGGGGACCGCGTATCGAGTGGGCTTGCTTTGGCTCACCGCGCGCCACGAGAGCCCCCACGCCAACGGCATCAACCACATGGCCCAGAGCTGCGACCACATCCCATAGCCCCCCCAGGTGTAGCTTCCGAGCTCGTAGCCATAGCCGGGAGTGCTGGCAAGGAGCGGCGAGACGAGCGCCGCCGCGGCCGCAACCCAGCGCTCCCACCCCAGGAGCCGAGCCCCCAGGTACACGCTGATGGGCCACGTAGCAAGCAGGACGTACAGCATGATCGAGAATGCCCAATCCGCCCCGATGCCCAATGCCAGGACCGCGGTCAGGCTGTGCGGCAGGCTCTGGTAATGGTGGAACAGCGACGATCCCAGCCCGAGATACGGGTACCAGCCGTCGAAGGGGAGATGGCCATCGTGGATCCGGTCGAGGGCCCACCGGACCATCGACAGATGAACCGATGCATCGTTCGGGTAGAGGACGGGAAGGATCTCGGCCCGAAGGACCCACAGGTTGAAGCCGACCGCCATCGCCACGACGGCAAGCGGCGCCACATTGCGACCTGGGGCTTCCTCGGGAAGTTCGAAGCCGATGTTGCCGCCACGCCGGAAACGGGCCGGCTGCGCCTTGGCTCGTCGGGGTCCAGCGACGAATCCATCATGCTGCGCGTCCCGGACCGGGACGGCGAACCCGGCTGTCTCGTCCACTGCTTGATCATCGCACCGCCTCACCGCCCGCTTGAGGAAGACGCGATGCTTTGTGGCGCAGCTTGCGGGTCGTTCCGACCGACCGGGGGAGGCCGTCCGCCATCTCGAATCCCGCAACGGAGGGATAGACGCGTCTCCTCCATGATGAGACACGCGTCAGGGCGGAATGGCACGAGGTGGTGAGGCAGATCAGGCCTGGCAAGGTGATCAGGGTGGGCATCGCGGAGGACCATCCGCTGGCGCGCGAAGGTCTCGTCCAGCTCCTCGAGTCGGCGGAGGACATCGCGATCGTGGGCGAGGCGGCCGACGGCGAGGAAGCGCTGGAGCTCGCCGACTCCGTTGCCGGTGAGCCAGACATCTTTCTCGTCGATATCCGCCTTCCGGGCATCGATGGGCTCGAAGTCACCCGGAGGCTGAGCGAGGAGCATCCCGATGTCCGCGTCATCATCCTCACCACCAACGAGGACCCGGCGTACGCGACCGAGGCGATGAAGGCTGGCGCGAAGGCCTACGTCTCGAAGTCCGCCGACGGAGAAGAGGTGCTCGACACCGTCCGGATGGTCGCACACGGCCACGCGGTACTCGACCGCCGAGCGCGGGATGCCCCGGCCGAGCAACGACGGGCACGGGCCGAGCAGTTTGGATTGACGGAGCGAGAGATGGACGTTCTGCGCTTGTTGGGGAAGGGCTACCGCAATCGCGAGATCGCCGATTCGCTCGGGCTCTCACAGACCACGGTAAAGAGCTGCGTCGCTGGGATCTTCAAGCGCCTCGAGGTCAGCGACCGGACCGACGCGGTGGTCACGGCCTTTCGGCTGGGAATCATCGAGTAGGTGGCGCTCAGGGAAGGGTCTCGGCTCAGGCGGGGATCCCCGCGGCCTCGGCGTCCTTCAGTCGGTTGGGATCCAAGGGGATGCCGGGGCCCATGGTCGGGGCGACGGTCGCGCTGATCACGTACTTGCCCTTGGCCGCCGAGGGCTTGGCCCGGAGGACCTCCTCCACGACGGCCAGGTAGTTCTCCAGGAGCTGCTGCTCAGAGAACGAACGCTTGCCGACGACCGCATGCAGGTTCCCCGTCCGGTCCACCCTGTACTCGACCCTTCCGCCCTTGATGTCCCGCACGGCCTTGCCGATGTCGTTCGTGACGGTCCCGGTCTTCGGGTTCGGCATCAGCCCACGTGGTCCGAGGACTCGGCCGGCCTTCCCCACGGTCGCCATCATGTCCGGGGTGGCCACCGTTGCATCGAAGTCGATCTTTCCCTTCAAGACCTCCTCGACGAGCTCTTCGCCCCCCACCAGGTCGGCCCCGGCCTCCTTGGCCTCAGTGGCCTTGGGGCCCGTGGTGAATGCCGCCACTCGCACGGATCTGCCGGTACCGTGGGGAAGCGTCACGGTTCCGCGGACCATCTGATCCGCCTTGCGAGGATCCACCCCCAGACGGAACGCGAGTTCCACGGTCTCGTCGAACTTCGTCTCGGGGAACCGCTTGATCAGCCGGACGGCCTCGGCCGGCAGGTACTCGCGCTCCCGATCCACGAGCTTGGCGGCATCCCGATACCGCTTGCCGCTCACGCGACCACCTCCACGCCCATGCTACGCGCCGTGCCGGCAATGATCTTCATGGCTGCATCGACGTCGTTCGCATTGAGGTCGGCCATCTTGCGCTCGGCGATCACGCGGACCTGCTCCCGGGTCAGCCTGGCCACCTTCTCGCGGTTCGGCTCACCAGAGCCCTTCTCGATCCCGGCGGCCTGCTTGATCAGTTCCGCAGCAGGAGATTGCTTGGTGAAGAAGGTGAACGAGCGATCCTCGTAGATCGTCAGCTCGACCGGGATGACTTGGCCGGCGAACGGCTGTGTCTGCTCGTTGTACTGCCGGCAGAACTCCATGATGTTGACGCCGTGCTGGCCGAGTGCGGTGCCCACGGGCGGCGCCGGGGTGGCCTGCCCCGCTCTGATTTGGAGCTTGACGACTGCGACGACCCTCTTCCTTGCCATCCTAGACCTTCGCGACCTGATCGAAACCGAGCTCGACCGGCGTCTCACGGTCGAAGATATTCACCAGGACCTTCAGCTTGCTCTGGTCCACGTTGATCTCGTTGATCGTGCCGTTGAAGTCCGCGAACGGACCGGAGATGATCCGCACCACGTCGCCCTCCTCGAACCCCAGGCGGAACGTGGGCTTCACCTCCTCCTTCTTCACCGCCAGGATCTTCTCCACCTCCCGGCGCGACAAGGGGGTGGGCTTGGATCCGGTGCCCGCGGCGACGAAGCCGGTGACTCCAGGCGTGTTTCGGACCACGTACCACGAGTCGTTGTCGTAGATCATCCTCACCAGCAGGTAGCCGGGGAAGACCTTCCGCTGGACGATCTGCTTCTTGCCCCCCTTGATCTCCATGACGTCTTCCATGGGGATGACGACGTCGAAGATCTTGTCCTCCATCTGCATCGTATGGATGCGTGACTCGAGGTTGGCCTTCACCTTGTTCTCGTACCCGGCGTACGTGTGAACGACATACCACTCACCGGGTCCCCTGAACGGGTCCTTCACGGTGGTCTCGACGACCTGCTCCTCCCCCGAGGGCACCTCGGCCGGAGCCCGCGCGGCCTTCTGCGCGATGGATTCCGCCTCGGCCAGGACCTCTCTCTCCGCGACGGTCTCGGTCGCGGCGACCTCCGCGGCCTCCACGACCCGTTCCTCGAAGACCTCCTCGTTCGCCGCCTCGATCCGTTCGGCCTCCCGGGCCACTTCGCTCACAGCCTCCTCGAACTCCGCCTCGTTTTCCGTCGTCCTCGCCACTTCCGCGACCGTCTCCTCGACGGCTGATTCGGTGGCCGCGTCGATCAGGTCCGCCTCCGCGGCCGCCTCATCCACTGCGGCCTCGAACGCCTCCTCGGCCGGGCTGGGGACCTCCTCCCCCTCGGCCGGGGAAGCCTCCTCGTGCCGGGCGGCCTCCTCGGCCGGACCGGCGTCCCCCGGCTGAGCGGCGTCGGCGGGGTCGCGCGACTCGGACTTCTCGGGCTCGCCGGACTCCGGATCTCTGGGGGCGGCTTCGGATGAGGACATCTCTTCTTGGGTTCCGTTCATCGTGGTCGGAGGTGTCTTTCTAACCGCTGGAGAACACCCGCAGGACGAGCTTGGAGAACGCGTAGTCCAGGCCGAAGACGAAGGCCGTCAGTACCGTCACCGATACGAGGACGACCACCGTGTAGGCGACGAGTTCCTGGCGAGTGGGCCAGTTGACCCGCTTCAGCTCCTGTCGAACCTCCCGGAGGAACTGCCGGACCCCCGTCCTCTTCCGCTTCTCCTGAACGGCGGCACGTCGGCTGGTGGCCGCGGCGGCGGCGCGGTCCATGGTCGTGCCGCCCTGGCGGCGCTGCATCCTCTTCATCTGCCTGTTCATCGTGCTCCTAGCATGCCCTAGCAGGGGCGGAGGGACTTGAACCCCCAACCGCCGGTTTTGGAGACCGGTGCTCTACCAGGTTGAGCTACGCCCCTCCGCTACCCGCGTGCCGCTAGCCGGGGGACAACGATCGAGTATAGGGGGCCCTGGTGGGTGCGGCAAAGGAGGTGGCAGCTCCGATACCCCGGGAAAGGGGGCACCGGATACGTGATGTGGCGCCGGCACTCCCATACACTCTCCCGGACGCGCCGCGCCGGCCCCCCGAATGCGAGCGCCAATGGACGAATCGAATCCAGCGTTTCCACCCCCGCCCAGCGACCGGGCGAGACAGGTCGGCATGTCCTCCCAGACCGCGGCGACGACCGATGCCGCAGTCGAAGCCGAGATGGCTTCCTACCAGCGGGTGCTAGAGGACCGGCTGGACCAGGGCTTGCGGGCCATCCACCAGAGCGCGAACGCCCTCATGCACGAGATCGCGTCCGAGGTGTGGCGGGCTGCGGGGGGCGACAAGGACCAGGTCGGTTCGCAGATCCTGGAATCCCTCTCCCGGGACCAGGCCATTCGGAGCCTGGTGGCCCACTCGGACGAGCGGTTCCAGGACCTGGCGGTGCGGACCGCTCGGCTGGAGGACTCGGTGACCTCGCTTGCCGAGGACACCCGGGCGGCCCGAGCGGCCCTGGCCGACAGCGTCCACGCGCTGGAACAGGCTGTGGGCGCCCCTGCAGTGGCCGGGTACGAGGAGCTGCGGGGTCAGCTGGAACGGGTGACCACGCAGGTGGCCTCGGCGTTCAAGGCGCTCGCCGATCGGGACCGGATCATCGTGGAGACCGTCCAGGACCAGGTGAGGGGTCACGGTGAGCTGATCACCCGCGAGACGAGCCACGTGGCTCGGTCGATGGAGATCTACGTCAAGGAGGGGGTCAATGCGGTCGGACTCCTGGCCGGACACATCGATCAGCAGGTCGAGGAGATGGCCTCCCGCGACCAGGGCGCTGCGTCGGGTGTGGGGAGCGCTGTCCAGGGCCTCCTCGGAGAACAGGTCGACCTGCTGGCCGAACGATTGGGGATCGAGGCCCGCGATATCGGCTCGTCGGTGGGAGCCGCCACACGAGCCATCGAGGAGATCAACGGGACCATGGATGCCCGGATGATGAGCCTGGGCCGGCTCGTTCGCTCCGATTCTCAGGCCCTCCAACAAGAGCTGAACCGCACGGCTGCGGCCACGGAGGAACGTGTGGCCAGGACCCTCGACGAGCAGACGGGCAAGGTCTCGGAGGCGCTCACCTCGGCCACCCGATGGACGGTGGAGGAGATGACCCGCCGGCTACGCGAGGAGACGGCGCGGGCCGTGCAGGTCCAGCTCGACGAGGCAGTGGTCCGCCTTGGGCGGGCGAACGAGGAGGCCATCGATTCCGCGATCGCCGGGCGGTTCGAGACTGCGCTCGACCGGCTGACGGCCGCGGCCCAGAACGTGCAACGGACCGGACGCGACGACGGCGGACAGCTCGCCAGGGAGGTCGACGACAGGATCACCGCGCTCGGCCGGATGATCCGCTCCGACAACCTGGCGCTGGCCGCCAAGATGCAGGCCGCCACGGAACAGCCGGCGGCCAAGCAGGCACTCCGGGCGGTGAAGGAGCTCCAAGCCAACCTCCCCAACGAGATCCAGCGGATCGTCGAGGACCGCGTGCAGGCCATCAGCGAGCAGCTGCACCGTGACGTGCAAGCGTCGGCCGAGTCCGTGGCCAAGCTGGGGGAGGGGCTGGAGCGGAAGTTCGAGCAGGCCACCGCCCGCATCGGACAGCGCCACGACAAGGAGCTCCAGGTCGTCATGGGCCGGATGGGCGACGCGATGCACGCGCTGGCAAGCCTGAACCGTCAGGAGCCCGAGCCCGTGGAGCTGGACTAGCCCCTCAACGCGCGCTCGCCAGCAGGGCTCGCCCGCGCCGGCGCCGAAGGACCGCGATCGTCACCGCGCCTGTCAACGCTCCGATGACGGCGACGGCGTACGCAGTGGGGTGCGCCTGCGCCGACTCCACCAGCCGCTGAGCGAGCGAGGGTCCCGGGATGGCCGCCAGCGAACGCGCCAGGACTGCCGGATGCGGCTCCTCGCCGCGGTCACGGAGGTTCGCCAGCTCGGCCAGCATCTCCCGGTAGGCGGTCAGCTGGGACCGGCAGTCCGCACAGGAGCTCAGGTGGGCCTCAACCTCCTCGGCGGCCTCGAAGTCGCCGTCGACGTACGCGGCCAGCAGCTCCCGCGCGTCCTCATGCCTCACGATCGAACCCCTCCTCCGAGAGCCGTTCGCGCAACCCCTTCCTCGCCCGATGCAGGCGGACCTTCACCGCGCCCTCCTCGATCCCGAGCTCGTAGCCGATCTCCCGGCAGGACAGACCGTAGACGTCCTTCAGGACGAGCGCGGTCCGCTGGCCGGCCGGGAGGGCGGCAAGGCCGCGTTCCAGCGCGTCCCGCTCGACGGTCCGCTGCTCCGCCCTGTCGGGTACGGGTACGTCCGGGAGCTCGTCCTTCATGAGATCCCCGAACCGCCCTCGTTTGCGCAGGCCGCTCACCGCGGTGTTCACCACGATCCGGTGCATCCATGTCTCGAACCGCGCCTCCTCCCGGAATCCCGGCAGTCCTCGGAACATCCGCAGGTACGCCTCCTGCACGACGTCCTCGGCCTCGTACCGGTCCCCCACGAGCCGGTAGGCAAGCGCGAAGGCCCGGCGATGCGTGAGGTGCACCAGCTCCTCCAGGGCGAGCCGGTCACCACGGCGGCACCGGACGAGCAGCTCACGAGTGACCAAGGCGTCGGGCACTTGGACCGGCTCCTCGCCCCCGCTGGTTACCGATCCGCGAAGCTCGCCACGGCCTCGCCCTTCCTGATGGGGTATTCGGTGTTCCCGTCTCGTTCCAGGCTCACCCACACGTCGAGCACTGCCGTGCGCGCCTTCGGATCGAGCGACTTCACCCGCCCTTCCGCCACGATCACGTCGTCAACGAACACTGGGGCCCGGAACTGGACCTTCAGACGAACCAAACCCGCGGGGTCCCCCAGCCAGTCGGTTAAGCAGTTCGCGAGCTCCCCCATCGTGAGCATCCCGTGCGCGATGATGCCCGGGAAGCCCACTGCTCGGGCGAAGTCGTCGTCCTGATGCAGCGGGTTCTGGTCGCCGGAGGCGTCCGCGTAGGCTTTGACCTGCTCCCGCTTGACCACCCTGGACAGGGGTGGGATCTCATCCCCGACGGCCACGTCCTCGAATCGAACCTTGGCGGCCACGGCTCAGCCCTCCGCCGTTCCACGGGAGATGAGCGTGCTGCGGCCGATCACGACGGTGTGGCCCTCCGCGTCCTTGATCTCCGCCTCCACGACCAGGAACTCGTTCCCCAGGCGGGCGGAGATGTCGGCGATCGTGGGAACCGTGGTCAGGACGTCTCCGACGTGCACCGGGCGGGTCCATCGGTATTCCTGTTCGCCGTGGACCACCCGGGAGTAGTCCAGGCCCAGCTCGGGATCGAGCACCGCCTGCCCGCTGACCATGATCGACATGACGGTGACGAACGTGGGCGGCGCCAGCTGCTCGGGATGACCGGCCGCCGTCGCCGCCTCGGGGTCCAGGTAGATCGGGTCGCCCTCACCGATGGCCTCGGCGAACTGCGTCACCCGGCCCCGCTCCACGGCGA
>JBIOXZ010000053.1:0-32330 GCA_044869895.1 Actinomycetota bacterium
GCAGGACGGAGCGGAGGAACGATGATCCAGCTGACCCAGACCGCAGCCGGCAAGGTGAAGGAGCTCCTCGATGAGGAGGGCCGGGCCGACATCTCGCTCCGCGTGGCCGTCCAGCCCGGCCCTCCTCATCGAGGAGCTCCTTCACCTTGCCGGCTGCGGTCTGGGTCAGCTGGATCATCGTTCCTCCGGTCCGTCCTGCACAGGCCGCCCTGGGTGCCTGACGGCTGCGGATTCATTCTAGCGGGTGGCTGCCACGTTCTATCCCTCCATCCCATGCTCCTTGAAGTCCGCGGGGGCGGCCCCGGCCGCGGCCCGAAGCTCCTCGGCGGTCGTGCGGAACACCGAGTCGGGGGTTCCGGCGGCCGCCCAGATCTCCTCGTAGCCGAAGAGGTCCCGGTCGATGAACGCCGAGAGCCGACTGGCGTACCCGAACGGGGGCGTACCCCCGATGGCATACCCGGTCGCGGCCCGGACCTCGTCGGCGCTCGCCCGCCTGGCTTCCGCCGCCCCCGCCAGCTCCGCCAGCTTGGCCGTATCCACGCGGTTGGCTCCCGACGTGAGCGCCAGGACGGCGCGGTCGTCGGCCATGAACACCAGTGACTTCACGATCTGGCCGATGTCGCATCCCACGGCGCGAGCGGCGTCGGCCGCCGTCTTCGTCCCTTCGGGGAACCGGCGAACCTCCACGTCGTGCCCGAGCACCTCGGCAGCCTCGAGGAACCGGTCGATCGCCCCGCTCACGGGTCCGACGATAGACCCCGAAGCCCCGCGGCCACCTCCTCCGCCAGATCCTCGAGCGCCGACCGGGCGTCGCTCATCGCCCGGTGCTCCCCGAACCGGCCGACGAGGTCGAACACGGGGACGTCGAGGAGCCGGGGTTCGGCTCGCCCGCACAGCACGATGGCTGGCACCCCCGCCGCTCGGGCGGCCCCGATGACGCCGTCGGGGACCTTCCCATGGATGGATTGCCGATCCACCGCCCCCTCCCCAGTGAGGACCAGGTCGGCCGCCGCCAGACGGCGGTCCAGGCCCACCGCGTCCATCACCACGTCGACCCCCGGCCGAAGATGGGCCCCCAGCAACGCCACCATCCCGGCCCCAAGCCCCCCGGCCGCACCGCCACCGGGGAGGTCACGGACGTCGAGTCCGAGGTCTCGGTAGATGACCGCGGCCATGTGGCCGAGAGCCCGGTCTAGGACCAGGACGTCGGCTGAAGTGGCGCCCTTCTGCGGCCCGTAGACCACCGAGGCGCCCCGGGGACCCGTGAGCGGGTTGTCCACGTCGCAGGCGACCAGGAACCGTGTCCCGATGACGGCGGGTTCCAGACCAGAGACGTCGATGCGCTCCAGATCGAGGAGGGAAGCGCCGCCCGGACCGATCTCCCCGCCGGACGCGCTCAGCAACCGAACCCCGAGCGCCTGTACCAGGCCGGCACCCCCGTCGTTCGTCGCGCTCCCTCCGATGCACACGATGATCTCGGCCGGCCCATGGCCCAGGGCGGCGCGAATCAGCTCGCCGGCTCCGATGGAGGAGGTCCGTGTAGGGTCGCGACGGGCTTCCCCGATCAGCGCGAGCCCGGAGGCCCGGGCCATCTCCACCACGGCGGTCACGCCGGAGGGTCCGGAAACGATCCCGTACTCGGCATCGACCGGATCGCCCAGCGGGCCGTGGACCCTCGCTGGGTGGCGCGCCCCGTCCAGTGCCTCCACCAGGGCGTCCAGCGTGCCCTCTCCGCCATCAGCCATCGGCACCTCGACGACCGTGTCGCCGGGGCGGGCCCGGCGCCACCCCGACGCCACCGCGTGTGCGGCCTGGACGGCTGTGAGCGTCCCGCGGAACTTGTCCGGCGCGATCAGGACCCGCATCGGCCCGAGGGTACAATCCGCCGCGGCGCCGGCAGGACGTCGATCCACGACCAGGGGAAACATGAGCCTGAACCGCACCGAGCTGTTGGGTATCGCCCAGGCCGAGCGAGAGCGCCTGGGCCGAACCGTCCAGTACACGCTGCCCGAGGCATGGGACCGCGACAGCATCTGCGCCGGGTGGCGCAACCGCGACATCATGGCCCACCTGGCCGCTCAGGAGACCGCCGCGGCCCAGGTCGTGGGGGGCGATCCGGCGGAAGAGTTCGAGGCATTTCGCCAGGCCAACGATGGCGAGTTCTGGGTGAACGGGTTCAACGAGTGGGCCGCGACGGTGCGAAACGACCTGCCCACCCGGCAGATCCTCACCGACTGGGGACGGGGGGCAGACGCGTTCCTGTCTCGGGCCGGCCTCATCCCCGATGACGAGTGGCTGGCCACCCGGGTCCCTTGGGTGGCCGGCGAGATCGGGATCCGGTATCTCATCCAGTCCCGGATCATCGAATGGTGGCTCCACGGGGAGGACATCCGCCTCGGCGCGGGCCTGGAGGAGAACCTCCAACACTGGCCTCTGTACCTCGTCAACGACATGGGCATCCGGATGCTGCCCTATGCCCTGGGCCTGGCCGGTCTGTCCTTCCCCGGGAAGAGCATCCAGGTGGATCTGGAGGGCGTCGGCGAGGGGAGCTGGCACTGGGGCCTGGCCGCGCGAGAATCGCCCCCCGAGGACAACAAGCCGGATGCCTTCATCGATGGGCGGGCGCCCGCGTTCGCCCTGGTCGCTGGGCGGCGGGTTCCGGCAGAGCACTACCTCGACGAGGGGAACCTCGTGATCGGGGGGGACGAGGACCTAGCCACCCTCATCCTCGAGCACATCCGGGCCTACGTCGAATAGCGCACGCCCGCCGTGCCCAGAGCCGAGCCCGGTTTCCATCCGTACTCCTTCCGAGTACCGTGCCGCGCGTGCGATCGAAGGAGAAGCGTCCGGACGATTCGCTGATGCGATCGTTCGGCCAACGGGACCCGGCCGCGGCCGAGGCCCTGTACGAGCGGTTCGCCGCTCGTATCTACGGCCTGGGGATCGTCATGCTGGGGAACGAGTCGGCGGCGCAGGACCTGGTGCAGGACACGTTCGTGAAGCTGTGGCGGAGCGCCGACCGATTCGATCAGGCCCGGGGACGGCTCGACACGTGGGTGCTCCTGGTCGCCAGGAGCCTGGCCATCGATGCGCTCCGCCGGCGGGTCCTCGAGGCACGGACGGCGGAGGCCGCCCAGCCCGGGGTCGACGTCTCGGCGGACCCCGGGCCGGACGAGGTGGCCGAGACGGAGGACCTGGCGGCCAGGGCCCGGCGGGCCATGACCACCCTCTCGCCAGGGCAGCGAGCCGCGCTCGAGCTCGCGTACTTCGGGGGCAAGACCAGCGCCGAGGTGGCGGAGCTCGAAGGGATCCCGCTCGGCACCGCCAAGACGAGGATCAGGACCGCACTGTTGAAGCTGCGCGAGGCGCTGGAGGAACGGCGTGACATGTGACGAGGTGCGCGACCAGCTGGCCGAGCACCTGCTTGGGACGCTGGACGAGCCGGCAGACGTGCAGGTACGCCGGCATCTCCGCGGCTGCTCCGGTTGCCGCGGGGACATGGCCGCGCTTGCCGACGGCATGAGCACCTTCGCCAGGGCCGCCCACGAGCTGGCCCCGCCGGAGGAGCTGAAGGAGCGGGTCCTCTCGGAGCTGCACGGCGACTGGGCGGAGGATCCGGCCCGGGGGGGGTTCGGTCGCCGCCCGATCCGGTGGGTGGCATGGGCCGCGGCCGTGGTGCTGGTCGCCGGCTCCGCCACGTGGGCGCTCTGGTCCAACGACCGCGCCGCCCGGTACGAGGCGAGGGCGACCAAGTACGCCACGCTCCTGGAAGCGCTGGGAGGCGAGAACGTTCGCGTGGCAACCCTCCGCCCGCAGGGATCCCAGCAGCTCGAGGGAAGCGCGGTGGTCTACGACTCGAGGGTGGAGCAGTCCTGGGTGCTGATCCTGGTTCGAGCTCCGGGCATGGAGGGTCAGGCCACCGTCACGCTCTCCACCCGGGACGGCCGAACGATCGAGTTGCATGAGATGGAGTTCAGCTCGGGTGGCGATGCTTCGAGCTGGCTCGTCACCTCTTCGAACCTCCGGCCGTTCGAGACCGTCATCGTCCGGGACCAGGCCGGAGCGACCATCGCGACCGGTTCCGTATCCGGCGACTAGCGCGAGATCGCCAGCCGCTTGATGGACCGGGGATGGGCGCCGAACCGGTACTTGTAGTCGTACTCCCCCTTGAGCATGTCGAACCCCCTGCAGCCGCCCTCGATGGCGATGCGGATATCCTCGGCCACCAGCACCATCCCGGGTGATAGGTGCCGCCACGAGCGGTCGAAGGCCGAGTTGTACAGGTAGGAGTTCCCCTCGAATCGGAAGCCCACCGTCCCGGCCACCTTCTCCGCTCCCACCTCGATGAAGGTCAGGTTGAACATCCCCCGGGGGAGGAACTCCTCTCCCAGCCTGCGGAAGAAGATCTCCATGCCCGGCTGGAGGAACACGCCCTTGGGCCCGTCGCTCCGCTTGTGCAGCTCCACGAACCGATCGAGGTACTTCGCCAACGTATCCGCATGAGCAAGGCAGATCCGGTACGGCCCGGCCTCCGCCTCCAGTTTGCGGGCCTTGCGCCGGATCTCGTGCCGGAGCTTGGCGGGAAGCGAGTTCAGGTACTCGTCGTAGGAGCCGGGGAGCGGCAGGAAGGGCGCGATCCCATTGGTGTCATTGGCCATCTCGACGTGGAACCCTTGCGCCGCAGCGGCTTCAGCGAGTCGCCGGAGCCACTGGCGATCTTCAGGCAGGCCCCGGAGGTCCGCCTCAGACCAATCGTCACGATGCTCCAGCGCCGCCAGCAGCTCCTTGGCGAAGCCGCCTGCAGCCTCGGGAAGGGCGACCGGCCCCATGTAGTCGGTGACCTCGGTTCCTCCCAGGAACCGAAGTCTCGTGCCGACGCGTTCGAAGGCCACGGCACCCACCTGGGCGCCGTCCTCCTCGGCGAAGGCCAGGAGTAGCTGCTCCTGCCCGTGGACGAACTCCTCCCAGTAGAGCTTGAGGAACTGCGGCGTGTGGAAGAACGTCCCCGCCGGGTCCGCGATGACCAGGTTCGACCAGTCCCGGCGGACGAAGTCCCGTCCGTCCTCGGAGAACACGATCTCCATTTCCGCTAGCGGTCCAGGACGAAGACGGAGTGAGGGTAGGTCCCGAGGGTCGGCCACATCGGCCGGTACGTCTCGACGTGGGCGATCGAGAGGTCCCGCTCCTTGAACAGTGTCGTCCACTCCTCGACGTCTCGGAACGTGAAGGGCGTGGGAACGTCGTGGCGGATGTTCAGAAGCCAATCCCAAGCCGTGTTGAACGCGCGGTCCAGTTCGGAATTCGGCGTGTCCTCAGCGATGATCACACGTTCCCTGGCGATCCGCAGGGCCTCATCGAGCAGGTGCTCCTGCTCGCTCCACCGCTCCATGTGATGGAATACGAACATCAGCAAGACGACGTCGAACGAGGCATCCTCGAACGGTACCCGGACGGGATCGGACTGCAGGACGAACGGCATCGTCGCATCGCGATTGCCGTAGTCGACCAGATCGCAGAGCGTGGGACGCACGCCGGTCCTGTCGCGGAGCCATCGGGCCATGAATCCCGTTCCCGCTCCGAGGTCGAGCATGCTCTGCCCCGTCCGAAGGTACGGGGCGATGCGGCTCCCCTCCTCGTTCTCCCGCAAGAACATGCGGTCAACTCTAGCGGCTCCGCCGAACGGGACCGCTTCCGCGCGATCCATCGGACCCATCAGGATCCCGGTTTCACCAGGATCCGCCGCCCCCGCCGCCTCCGCCTCCGCCCGCGGAGCCGCCGCCGAATCCGCTCCCTCCCGAACCCGAGGGCGTCGAGGCGATCGTGCCAGCCGTGGTCACGGTGAAGCCGTCCATGGCATCGGAGAACGCGCCGTAGGCGAAGGCGTTCGACGAGACGTACCACGTCGTGTCCGGTGGCGGCTCGCCGAGGACCTCGAAGGCTCGCGCCCACTTCTCGGTCAGCCCGAACACGATCGCGTAGGGAAGGTACCGCGTGAACAGGTTCTCCTTCTCGGCGAACCTGGCCAAGTTTGTCTCCGCTGTGGCGATGACGGTCCGGAACCCCCGAACCCTCCGCACCAACCCCGTTCCCGTGGCCGTCCGTCGAGGCATCCATTTCGCCCCGACGATCAGCAACAGTCCGGCCAGGATCACCGCAAGCGGGAGGAGGGCCAGACGGGTCCACCTGACCGCCGCGAACTCGAGCACCCCGCCCACGACCAGGACGCCGATCCCCGCGGCGACCCACCGCCCCCGGATGCGGTCGGGCCGCCCTGCGAACCACCTCTTTCCGACCGCGTCGCGGTACAGCGCGTCCTGCACGCGGTGGAGGGCCGAGACGAACTTCGTCCGCAGGTCCGACAGGTTGACCTCCTGCCCGTCCTCGAACAGGCCGTCGAGCAGCTCCCGTTCGTACTCCAGGAGCTCGCGGTCGGGGTCCCTCAGCTTCGTGAGCTTCCAGTCCGGCTTGCCGAACCATCCCTTCTTGGGGATCTCCTCGATCACCAGATATTTCCTGACGGCGAGGTCGATGACCGACGCGGTGACGTCGAGCGGATTGGCCACCTCGTCGACCAGGGTCCCGATCTGGCCCGGCCGAAGGCCGAGCGGCGGCGCGAACTCAACGGGGCCCGACGCGTCGCCCTCGAACAGCGGGACGGTCTGTTCGGATGTCTCCGCCGCCCCGCCCATCAGCACGTCCACCTGGGAACCCCGATAGCGCCGGTCTCGCCCCGTCCTCCAGACCACGACCCCGAATCCCCCGACGACCAGGGCGGCAAGCAGGAGCGAGCCCCCCACGGTGAACGGGGTGGTAGTGAAGCTTCGGCGAAGCGTCCAACGCTCCGTGAGGATGGGGGCCGGTTCGGCCACGATGCGCTTGGGAAGGCCCACCACCACGGTGAACGCGTCGTAGGGATCGAGCGACGCTTGAGCGAAGGATGCGGTCCCTTCCTTCACGGCGCTCTTCTCACAGGCCAGGCCGGAGCCGGCCGGTCCCGCGTAGCAAGCGATCCGGTCGATCGGACCGGGGGCCGCGACCGTCACCTTCGCCTGCTGGATCGGGGCGGACCAGTCCGGCCCGATCGCGTTCCAGTACAGCTCGTCGTGATCGGGGAACCCGTTCAGGGCTCCGCCCATCCGGTAGGTGATGACGTAGGTGTGCCGGCCGGCGATGGTTCGATCCGGATCGCCGATCCTGATCCTCGTCGTGCCTGCTCCGGCATCTTCCGTCTCGTACTGGACGGGAGTGCCCGGCGATCCCATGACCGACACCACGTCCAGCGGGTACGTCCGATCATGGGCATCGTCGTATCGAAGAGTCGTCGGAATGTCTCGGAAGATCCCGTGTCGCTGGGTGGTCCCGAAGTCGTAGTCGATCGTCTCCCGCACGACGATCGAGCCGTCGGGCTGGATTTGGATCGCGACCTCGTATCGATGGATGGATTCGGCGGACTGGGCGGTGGCCAGGCCCATCCCGGCCGCCAGCATCCCGAGGAAAACGAATGCGAGCGCGAGCGCGAGCTTTACCGATCCCACCGGAGGAAGCGTATCTCCTGCAAGCGTCGCTACGACGCGCTCGGATCCCGGGCGTCGTCGGGATCCTCCGCTTCTCCACTCGGGGGAAGCAGCCGGTGGCTCGTGAGGACCGCCTCCGCGATCTCGACGAGCTTGCGGTTCGAATGGCGAGCCTCGGTCCGGAGCATGTCGAAGGCCTCCCGCTCGTCGATGGCGTGGCGTTCCATCAGGATGCCCTTGGCCCGCTCGGTGACCGCTCGCCGGAAGAACGCGCCCTCGAGGTCGTGATATTCGGCGAACCGTCGAAGCACGATGTCGATTGAACTCTCCAGCTCACGAGGGTCTTCCATGCTTGTGATGTAAGCGAAGATCCCCCGCTTGGCCGCCTCCCTGATGAACAGGGGGTCCTCCACGTCGAGGATGGCGATCACCGGACAGGCCGCCTCGTGCACGATCGTCCCGATCCCCGCCAGTGCCTCCCTGCTCCCCTCCCCGACGACAACGATGGCCACGTCAGGCCGTTCGGCCGCCGTCGCGGCCCCCACCCTCGCCAGGTGCGCCTCCAGGATCACCTGATGGCCGAGCGACTCGATCGCGCCCGCGACTTCGTGGCGGCGCTCAGTTTGACCACCGACGACCAGGATGCGGAGCGGATTGAGGCTCGGATCCATCGGCTGCTCCGTGCCCAAGCGTACCCCGGCCGGCCGCCGCGGTCGAGGTCGACGTGCCTGGGCTTATCTCGCTCGCGAAGACTGGACCGGTTGGCCGTTGTCCGCTGGACGGAAAGGAGCCTATAGTCGACGTACCTGGCCCCAGTAACCGGCCAACCGGAGGCGACCCAAACCCAGCCGCCGAATCGCAGACAGTTGCTGCAACCGTGCAACGACTGGAGGCCAAGAATGTCGAATTCCGGGAAGGAATCCTTTTCCATCCGCGCGGAGCGCCGGGATGGCCTCGCCCGGATCAGCGCCCACGGTGAGCTCGACCTTGAGACCGTTCCCCTCCTTGAGCGGACCCTGGAGGCGGTCGACCAGCTCGACCTCGCCAGGGTGGTGATTGACTTCACGGACCTGAGCTTCGTCGACTCCACGGGGGTTCACGCCATCTTGCGGGCACACACCCGCGCCACCGAGAACGGAAATGTCCTGGTCGTGGTGAATAGCTCGGAGAATGTACGGAAGGTGTTCGAGCTCACGCGCACGGAGCATGTGTTCGAGGCCGACTTCTCCCATGACCCATCGATGGCGCCGGATGACGCGCCAGGCTGGCTGCCGATCGCCATCCCGGAGGTCGACGATAGATGAGTGGTTGGCGGACGAGGAGGGCCTTCGGCCATGGACCCCCGAGGATAGGCCGAGTGATCCATCGGCTGCTGGAGCCTTCCCTGGTCCAGCATCCGGCAAGGCACGTGTGATCCGTCCGAGTCGAACGGACGGCTCTAGTGAACGGCCGTGCCCGCCGCCTTGCCGTCTCCCCCCGAGAGCGCCTCTTGGAGCACGTCCCAGGCCAGCACGGCACACTTGACCCTGATCGGGTACTTCACTACTCCCTTCAGGGCGACCAGCTCGCCGAATTCGTCCTCATCGGGCTCCGCGTCGCCGGCCATCATCCCCCGGAAGTTGCCGATCAGCCGCTCCGCCTCTTGGACCGACTTTCCGTTCACCGCCTCGGTCATCATCGAGGCTGAGCTCTGGGAGATGGAGCATCCTTGCCCCAGGAACGTGATCCCCGCCACCTTCCCGTCCTCCTCGTGGAGGAAGACGCTGATCTCGTCGCCGCACAGTGGGTTGTTCCGGGAGCACGAGAGCTCCGCCCCCGCGAGCTCGCGCTTGTTCCGCGGGTTCTTGTAGTGATCGAGGATGGTTTCCTTGTAGATCTCGTCCAGTGCCACGTTCGCCCCTCCGGCCGGCTCACGAGCCGGCCCCGCAGTTCAACGCAACAGCCCGAACACCTCTTCCGCCCGGGCCAGCGCGGCGACCAGCGCGTCCACGTCGTGGTTCGTGTTGTAGACGTAGAACGAGGCCCTGGTCGTCGCCGGGACCCCGAACCGCCGCATCACCAGCTGGGTGCAGTGGTGGCCCGCCCTGACCGCTACGCCCTCCTCGTTCAACACCGTGGCCAAGTCGTGCGGGTGGACGTCCTTGTACCAGAACGACACCGCACCGCCCCGGACGGTCACGTCCTTTGGACCGAAGATCGTCGCCCCGGCGTCCAGCAGGCGGTCGATCGCGTAGGCCGTGATCTCCTCCTCGTGGGCCCGGACCGCGTCCATGCCCAGAGCCTGGAGATAGTCGACGGCCGCACCCAGACCGACCTCCTGGGCGATGTTCATGGTCCCGGCCTCGAACTTGTACGGTACCTCGTTCCAGGTGGAATGGTCCCGATGGACCTCCTCGATCATGTGGCCCCCGCCCATGAACGGATCCATGGTCTCCAGCAGCTCGCGCCGTGCGTACAGCCCGCCGGAGGACGTGGGGCCGAGCATCTTGTGGCCGGAGATCGACAGGAAGTCGCAGTCCAGCTCGGCCACGTCAACCGGCACGTGCGGAACCAGCTGCGCCCCGTCGACGCACACGACCGCTCCTACGGCGTGGGCCGCGTCCGCCAACTGACGAACGGGCGGAAGGGTGCCCAGCGAGTTCGACATGCCCGACACGGACAGGATCTTCGTGCGCTCATTCAGGAGCGATCCCAGGTCGGACAGGTCCAGGAGTCCGTCGTCGGTCAGCGGGATGTACCGAAGGACGGCGCCCGTGTCGCGGGCGCACAGCTGCCACGGGACGATGTTGGAATGGTGCTCCAAGTCCGACAGGAGGATCTCGTCCCCCTCCTTCAGGAACTTCCGTCCCCACGCGTGGGCCACGAGGTTGATCGATTCGGTGGTGCCTCGCGTGTAGACGATCGTGGCCGGGTCGCTCGTCCCGACGAAACGGGCGATCTTCTCCCGCGCCCCCTCGTAGAGCTCCGTGGCCTCCTCCGAGAGCATGTAGATACCCCGGTGGACGTTCGCGTTGTGGCGCTCGTAGAACTGGCGCTCCGCCTCGATGACCAGACGGGGCTTCTGGGAAGTGGCGGCGCTGTCCAGGAAGACCATCGGCTTGTTCCCAACCGTACGGGAGAGGATGGGGAAGTCGCCCCGGATGCGGGCGACGTCCAGCGCTCCTTCCGCCCGCTCCTTCGTCACCGACATCGCACCCTCGCCCCCTCTACGGTTCCTGTTCGCCGTTCTCCTGCTCGATCCCGAGCTCCTGGCGGATGCCCTCGTAGCCCTTCTCCTCGAGCTCCTGGGCCAGCTCCTTCCCGCCCGACTTCACGATACGCCCGCCGATCATGACGTGGACGAAGTCCGGCGAGACGTAGTTCAGGATCCGCTGGTAATGGGTGATGAGGAGCACGCCGAGGTCCGGCCCGATCAGCTCCTCGACGCCAGTGGCCACGGCCTTCAGCGAGTCGATATCCAGGCCCGAATCCGTCTCGTCCAGTACCGCGATGTCGGGCTCCAGGACCGCGAGCTGGAGGATCTCATTCTTCTTCTTCTCGCCCCCGGAGAACCCCTGGTTCACGTAGCGGTTCACCATGGCGTCCTCCACCCCGAGGAGGTTCATCTTCTCCTTCATGTGCTTGCGGAACGCCAGGGCCGAGATCTCCTCTCCCTTCACGGCCTTGTACGCGGTTCGAAGGAAGTTCACCACCGAGACGCCGGGCACTTCCACCGGGTACTGCATGGCCAGGAACAGGCCCCGCTGGGCCCGCTGGTCGGGCCGAAGGGCCAGGATGTCCTCTCCCTTGAACAGGACCTCACCGGCCGTGACCAGGTAACCGGGCCGCCCCATCAGAACGTTCGCCAGGGTCGACTTCCCCGACCCGTTCGGCCCCATCAGAGCGTGGGTCTCCCCCTGCTTCACCACCAGGTCGATCCCCTTCAGGATCTCCTTCCCCTCAACGGAGGCGTGGAGCCCCCGGATCTCCAGCGTCACCGTCGCGATCGCCGTATCAGTCATCCGTCACCTCGATCAGCACGTCGTTGCCTTCCACCTTCACGTCGAACCGGTCCACCGGCTGCGTCGCCGGCAGCGTCGTCGGCTTGCCAGTGTTGAGGTCGAACGTCGACCCGTGTTTGGGGCACTCGATCGTCTCGTCGTCCACGTCCACCTCGCCCTCGTCCAGGAAATAGTGGGCGTGCGAGCAGATGGCGTCGACCACCCTGAACCCCTCTTCGCCGAGATTCACCACGGCGAACGGGCGGTGACCCACCTCGAAACGCCGAACCTCGCCGGCCGCAACGTCCGAGGTGCCGCACACCCGCACCCAACCCACTCAATCCTCCTTCGCCAGCTCGGCCTCGATGGCCCGCTCCAGGCCGGTCCGGATCTCCTCCAGCTCCACCCGGTCCAGGACCTCTCGGAAGAACCCGAACACGACGAAGCGCTCGGCCTCCTCCCGTGAGATCCCCCGGCTCATCAGGTAGAACAGCTGGTCCTCGTCCACCGGCCCCACGCTGGCGGCGTGCCCGCACCGGGTGGGGTCGTTGGTCAGGATCTCCAGGTTCGGCACCGAATGTGCCCTCGCGGTCTCCGACAGCAGGATGTTCCGGTTGGTCTGATAGGCGTCGCAGCGGTGAGCTCCGTGCTCGATGATCACGGTGCCGGTGTTGATGGCGTTCGACCGGCCTTTCATCGCCCCCTTGTACAGGAGGTCGCTGGACGTCCGGGACCCCACGTGGTCCTGGAGCGAGCGGTGGTCGATGTGCTGGTCCCCATCGCCGAAGTACAGGCCCAACATCTCGCTCGAGCCGCCGTCCTCCGCCAGGAGGCTCTCGATCTCGGCTCGGGCCAGCGAGCCTCCGAGGGCCACACCGAGCCATCGCAGTCGCGCGTCGCGGGCCACGCGAGCCCGCTGGACGGCCAGATGCGTGACCCCGTCGCCCCATTCCTGCAGGACCACGTAGCCCACCCGTGAGTTCGGCCCGGCGTAAATCTCGACCACGGCGTCGGAGAGGGCCCGGCCGAGGTCCGGCGAGTCGTACCGGTCGATGAACGTGACCTCGGCCCCCTCCTCGGTGACCAGGAGCGTGCGAGGGAACACGGCCGAGCCGTCCTCGTCGATCCATGTGACGGTCTGGATGGGGACCGCGATCTCGACCCCGTGTGGGACATACAGGAAGGTGCCGCCTGTCCGGAACGCCGCGTGCAGCGCGGTGAACTTGCTCCGATCCGTTGGGACCAGGCCGTTCAGGTGTCGCTCGACCAGGTCGGAGTGATCGGTGATCGCCAGGTCCAGGTCGCAGAACACGACCCCCTTCGCTTCCAGCTCGGGGTCGAGGTGGGTCACCATGACCTCGGAGTTCCGCTGGATCTGGAGGCCGGCCCGCTCCCCGACGACGCCTGCGGCGTCCAGGATCTCGTCCGGGACACCGTCCAGGTTCGCGGCGGTCCCCCCTTCGGTGAACGGACGGAAGTCGAACTCGAGCTCCGAGAGGTCCGTGTAGCGCCACTCCTCCGTCTCCTGCGACGGGATGGGCTGAACCAGGAACTCCTGGAAGGCCTGCTTGCGGATGGACTCGGCATAGGGCGCGGTGGCAGGTAGCGCTGCCAGCGCCTCTTCGCCGAACCCGATGTCCGCCGTTCGCTCGATCACGTCGCTCGTCTCCATCCGTGCAAGAGGGCAGACCGCACGGCCTGCCCTCGTCAGCCTGCGGCCTTCGCGCCGCTAGCCGATCGCGCCCTCCATCTGGAGCTCGATCAGGCGGTTCAGCTCGACCGCGTACTCCATGGGGAGCTCGCGGGTGATGGGCTCGATGAATCCGTTCACGATCATCGCCGAGGCCTCGGCCTCGGTCAGGCCCCGGCTCATCAAATAGAACAGCTGGTCCTCACCGATCCGGGCCACGCTGGCCTCGTGCCCGAGCTGGGCCGTCTCCTCCTCGACCTCGACGTACGGGTACGTGTCAGAGCGCGACTCCTCGTCCAGGATCAGCGCGTCGCACCGGACCATCGACTTCGAGTGCTCGGCCCCGGGCTCCACACGGACCAGGCCCCGGTACCCGGTGCGGCCTCCGTCCTTCGACACCGACTTCGAGTTGATGATGCTGGTCGTGTAGGGCGCGGCGTGGATGGCCTTGCCGCCGGCGTCGGTGTGCATCCCCTTGCCGGCGAATGCCACCGACAGCACTTCGCCCCGCGCGCCCTTGCCCAGGAGGTAGATCGACGGGTACTTCATCGTGACCTTGGAGCCGATGTTGCCGTCGATCCACTCCATCACGGAGTCCTCGTGCGCGGCGGCCCGCTTGGTCACCAGGTTGTACACGTTCGTCGACCAATTCTGGATGGTCGTGTACCGGACCCGCGCACCCTTCTTGGCGATGATCTCGACCACCGCCGAGTGCAACGAGTCGCTCGTGTAGATCGGCGCCGAGCAACCCTCCACGTAGTGCACGTACGAGCCCTCGTCGGCAATGATCAACGTCCGCTCGAACTGGCCCATGTTCTCGGCGTTGATGCGGAAGTACGCCTGGAGCGGGATATCCACGTGCACGCCGGGCGGCACGTAGATGAACGACCCGCCCGACCACACCGCGGTGTTCAGCGCGGCGAACTTGTTGTCGTTCGCCGGGATGATCGTCCCGAAGTACTCCTTCACGATGTCGGGGTGTTCGCGGACCGCCGAGTCCATGTCGGAGAAGAGCACGCCCATCTGGTCGAGCTCCTCCTTGATCTTGTGGTACACGACCTCGGACTCGTACTGCGCCGACACGCCGCCCAGGTACTTCTTCTCCGCCTCGGGGATCCCCAGCTTGTCCCAGGTCCCCCGGATGTCCTCGGGCAGGTCCTCCCAGCTCTGGGCCTGCTTCTCGGTCGATCGGATGAAGTAGTAGATGTTGTCGAAATCGATGTCGGACAGGTCGGCGCCCCACCACGGCATCGGACGCCGTTCGAAGTGCTTCAGGGCCTTCAGCCGGAACTTGCGCATCCAGTCCGGCTCGGACTTCAGCTCGGAGATTTCCTCCACCACGGCCTCGGACAGCCCTCGCTTGGGCTGGAAGACAGAGTGGTCGGGATCCTTCCAGTCGAACCGGTACCCCTTGGAAAGCTCCTTGAGGTGCTCTTCCTGAGTGATGGCCACGTGGGTTCCCCTGATCCTCGCTCTCGGGCCCGTTCAGCCTCCCCGGCCCGGCACCTACAGGATAGCCTCGGCGGGCCCCGAAAGTCCATCTGATTGGTCGGATTTGGTGCCTGGATGGCCCTCACCTGGGCCGGTTGGGACGAGAGAGGGCGGCCGGGCCGCGAGGCCCGGCCCGCCCCGGAGAAAGGGGAGCTAGCCCTTCTCCACCGGTGCGCCGACGAGCGAGCCGTACTCGGTCCAGGACCCGTCGTAGTTCCTGACGGCCCCATAGCCGAGCAGCTCAGTGAGCGCGAACCACGTGTGGCTGGAGCGTTCGCCGATCCGGCAGTAGGCGATGACCTCCCGATCGGGGGTCACGCCCTCACCTTCGTACAGGGCCTGGAGCTCGTCGGCCGACTTGAACGTGCCGTCTTCGTTCGCCGCCTTGACCCACGGGATGTTCGCGGCCGATGGGATGTGGCCCGGCACCTGCGACTGCTCCTGCGGTAGGTGATCGGGCGCCAGCTTCTCCCCCCGGTATTCCTCAGGCGAGCGGACGTCCACGAAGGCCGTCTGCCCCACCTTGGTCAGGACCTCTTCGCGGAGGGCGCGGATCTCGGGGCGCTCCTTTTCCTCGATCTTGAACCCCGTGGCCTTGATAGCTGGTGTGTCCTGGGTGAGCTCGCGGCTCTCGAGCTCCCACTTCTTCCTCCCGCCGTTCAGGAGCTTGACGCCCTCGAAGCCCCGGAGCTTCAGGAGCCAGTAGGCGTACGCGGCGAACCAATTGTTGTTGCCTCCGTACACCACCACCGTCGTCCCCTTGTCCACGCCGGCGCGCGACAGCAGGTCGGAGAACTCCCCCTGCGAGGCGTAGTCCCGGCCCACCTTGGCGTGCAGGTCGGTAGTCCAGTTCCACGCCACCGAGCCGGGGATGTGCCCCTTCTCGTACGCCTGCGTGTCCTCGTCGACCTCGATCACCCGAATCGCTGGGTCGTTTAGGTGCTCCTCCAGCCAGTCCGTCTCGACCAACGCGTCGGGATTGGCGTATGCGCCCATCGTCTCCTCCTTCCCTTTCCCATGACAATCGTCGACAGAAGCACTCGATGGATCGTTCCCGGAGCGTTCCGCCGGATCAGGCCGACGGGGAGTGGCGGTGCGCCCCCGGGCGGGCGGAGGCGCCGCTACAGCAGAGTCGGGAGGGGATCATGGCACCCACCAGCCCGTAGCAGCGCGTTCGGATCACGGAATTCCGACCCCCAGGCTCGGATTCGACCGCGATTCTCCTCGTGTTGCAAGTGCACTGTCAAGGGTACCCATCGCCAGCCCGCCTAGAAGACGCCCAGGGCCGCCTTTGCCTCCTCGGACATCATCTCGGGGCTCCACGGTGGGCGGAGCACCATCTCGGCATCCACGCCGTCGACGCCGGGGACCGTGGCCAGGAGCTGTTGCATCTGTTGCTCGATGAGGGGGCCGATGGGACAGCCCATGGTGGTGAGCGTGTACTCGATATGGACGAGGCCATCCTCGATCTTCACCGAGTACACCAGGCCGAGGTCCACGATGTTGATCCCGAGCTCGGGATCGAGGACGTTCCGTAAGGCCTCGAGGACCTGATCCTCGGTCAAGCCGGCCGGCTGCTCCATCTGCTCGTTCTGCTCCACGCTTCCGTCCTATCGGCCTATTCACCCTCTATCCTAGGGCCACCATCGACAACCGACCGGCAGAGGCTGGCATGCCCGCCATCAAGATCCTGATCGTGGACGACCACCCGGTGACCAGGGAAGGGCTTCATTCGGCCCTGGACCTGGAGGAGGGCGTCCAGGTCATCGGGGAGGCGGCGAGCGGTGAGGAGGCGATCACCAAGGCCGGAGACCTCCGACCCGATGTCGTGTTCATGGACGTCCGGATGCCCGGGATGGGGGGGATCGAGGCCACGAGGGCCATCAAGCAGGCATCCCCGGACACCAAGGTCATCCTGTTCACGGTGGACGAGTCCCGGGCCTCCATCTCCGAGGCCATCCAGGCCGGCGTCTCGGGCTACCTGTTGAAGGACGCATCGGCCGAGGAGCTTGTGAACGCTGCCCGCCTGGCCGTCGAAGGAAAGGCCGTCATCCATCCCCAGCTCACCAAGGCCTTCATCGAGGAGGTCCAGTTCGCAGACAAGCGTCCGGACGTCCCGGGGCTTTCTGCCCGAGAGAAGGAGATCCTCCAGAAGGTGGCGTTCGGGGCCACCACCAAGGAGGTCGCGCACGACCTCGGGATCTCCCCCCATACGGTGAAAACGCATCTCGAACGGATCTTCGAGAAGCTGGGGGCCAACGACCGGGCCCAGGCCGTGGCCATCGCCATCCGAAGCGGCCTGGTCGAGTAGCCTCCGCATCCCCGACGGCCGTCCCACAGCTGCCGGGCGGGGGCGCTTTCTCAATCGGCCAAGGGCTCAACCGATACCAAGGGTGTGCCCATCAAGCTGCTCCTGTGCGATACCCCGGACGGGCTGGCCCAGCTTCAATACGCCCTGCTCAAGTCGAGCTCCGATGTCGAGAGCGAGGCGGTGACCGACGGGATCCGGGCCGTCGACGTCGCGGCGCGGATCCAACCCCACGTGGTCGTGGTCGAGGCCGGCCTGACCGGCCTGTCGGGAGCGGAGCTGGTCCGCCGGCTCGTCGCCACGGTTCCCGAGACCAAGGTCATATGCTGGACCTCCCTGGACTCCCCGTTCACCGCTGCGGAGATGATCGCGGCCGGAACCTCCGGATACCTGCTGAAGTCGGATGGCCCCGAGGTGGTCGTGCGGGCCGTCCGCTCGGTCCTGGAGGGAAACGTCACCATCAGTCCACGGGTCGCCGAGCTGCTGGCGGAGGGCTTCGCCGATCCGGCGCGCGCCTATCGCGAGCTGAACACCGCGGCGGTCCAGGACATCGAACCGGTCGAGGACAGCGTGACATCGGCCAAGGCCGACTTCCTGGCGAACGTCTCGCACGAGCTCCGCACCCCGATCACGGTGGCCAAAGGCATCGCCTACGTGCTTCGAAACCGCTGGTTCTCCGAGGAAGAGCGGGAGGAGTTCCTGGACAAGCTGAGCGACTCGCTGGAGAAGCTGATGATGATCGTCGATGAGATGCTGACGATCGCCGAGCTCGAGCAGGGGACGCTCTCATTGAAGCTCACCGAGGTCGACCTTGCGCCCCTCATCCGCCACGCGGCCGACGAGGCGCACCGCCACTACCCGAACATCGAGATCCAGCGGCTGATCCCCGAGCGCCTCCCGGCCCTGGCCGACCCAGTCCGGATCTCGGAGGTCATCCGCCAGCTCCTGGACAACGCGTGTCGGTACTCCCCCGAGGACCGGCCCGTCACCATCCGGGCCCGCACCGTGGACGAGGGGGTGGTCCTGTCGGTGACCGACCGTGGTCTGGGGATGGCCCGGGAGGTCGCGGTCCAGGCGTTCAACGAGGCCTTCACCACCGGCGAGGACATCCTTCGAAAGGAGCGATCCGGGATCGGGATCGGCTTGCACATGGCCAGGCGCCTGGTGCTCCAGCACGGCGGCGTCATCTGGGCCGATCCCGTCCCTGCCGGCGGTACCCGGGTCTCGTTCTGTCTCCCGGCCCACCGCGGCGAGAAGATCCTGACCCCGCCCAAGCTCTCGAACGAGGACATCGGACCGCCCAACGACCGGTTCGATCGCCCTACGATCACCTGGTCATAGCCGCTCACGACACGATCACCTGATCGTAGCGGTCCACCACCTCGCAGATCTCCCGGAGCGCGTCCCACAGCTCGGTGGCCCGGCCGCCGGTGAAGTCCCGTTCGGCCATGGGCATCCGTTCGACCAGGACGGTGGAGGTCCCCGCCCGCGCAGCCTCGAGGGCGATCCGAAGGTTCGCCAGGTTTCCCGGGCCATACGGCGCGTCGCAGACGAAGAGGAGGTCGGCCCGGCGGATCATGTCCCGACACGCGTCGGCCGAACCCTCGTCGATCTCAGAGAACGGCGGCACGGTCACCCGGAGCAGGTTCATCCGCTCGGCCACCACCGCATCGGTATCGGTGGCGTGCAGGATGCCCACGCTAACGTCGTAGCCGGCCGCGGCGAGTTGCCGAAGCAGCGGCGCGCCGCGGCCGGCTCCACCGATCACGTGCGCACTCCGGCCCAGCGGGGTGGGGACGGCGCGAGGTGGCCCAACCCGGACGGCCGGGCGTCCGGTGAGCTCGTCCATCACAACCTCGCCCTCCACCCCGTAGACGCCCCGCAGGAGGGCGCCCGTCACCACGTGCTCGGGTGCGCCTTCGGCCACCACCCGCCCGCGGTGAAGGGCGATCATGCGGTCGCAGGTCGCCGCGGCGACGTTCAGGTCGTGGAAGATGGCCAGGACCGCCGTCCCGTCCCGCTCGGCCAGCCCGCGCACGATCGACAACAGGTCCAGGACGTGGCGGATGTCGGGGTGGGTGGTGGGTTCGTCCATGAGCAGCGCCGGGGCCTCCTGGGCAAGCGCCTGGGCCAGGATGACCCGGCGCTGCTCACCTCCGGACAGCTCCTCCACCGGCCGGTCCGCCAGGTGTTGGACCGAGGTGGCCACCATGGCAGCCCGCACCCTGGCCCAGTCACGCGGACTTCCGCCTCTCCAGCCCGAGAGATGAGGGGTCCGGCCCATCAGGACCATCTCCAGCGCCGTAAACGAGAACGCGGGGACGACGTCCTGGGGAACCACGGCCACAAGCCTGGCCGCCTCCCTGGCCCGGAGCCGATACGGGTCTCGCCCGGAGAGCCAGACCGAGCCCGTGACGGGTCGAAGGGCTCGGGAAGCCACGCGGATCAGCGTTGTCTTGCCCGAGCCGTTTGGGCCGACGAGTCCCACGACCTCGCCCGGCTCGACGGTGATGCTGACGCCGTTCACGACGGGTGGGCCGCCGTAACAGGCGGTCACCCCATCGAGCACCAGCCCCGGATCACGCGCGGGCACCGGCCCCCCTGCCCTCGCGTCGAAGCAGGTACAGGAAGAACGGACCTCCCAGGAGCGCCGTCACGATGCCGACGGGGAGCTCTTGCGGAGACAGCGCCGTCCGGGCCACGAGGTCGGCCAGGATCAGCAGCGTCGGCCCCGCGAGGAGCACGGCCGGAAGCAGGCGTCGATGGTCCGCCCCTACGACCAGCCGGAGCAGGTGAGGGGTCATCAGGCCCACAAAGCCGATCACGCCGGCAACCGACACCGCGCAGGCGGCGAGGAGGGCCCCGACCCCGATCGTCCGCCGCTTGAGGCGCGTCACCTCCACGCCGAGCTGGGACGCACGCTCCTCCCCCAGCGAGAGCAGGTTCAGATCGTGCGCGGTCAGGGCCGCGGCGGCCACACCCATCGCGACGAGCGGGACGACCGCACCGATCGCCTGCCAGCCCTGGCCGACCAGACCACCCAGCAGCCATGCGTAAATGTCCCGGACCTGCTCGCCGGAGAACGACATCACGAGGGACATCGCGCTCGAGATCACGGCGGCCACGGCGATCCCGGCCAACAGCAACGTGGCCACGTGGACGGTCGGTCCGATCCGGGCCAACCGGTACACCAGGAATGCGGTGAGGAGCGCGCCGGCGAAGGCGGCCAACGGAACGCCGAAGGCGCCCAGCGCTCCCGAACCGGCGAACACGATGACCGCGATCGCCCCCAGCGCGGCGCCGGAGGAGACGCCGATGATGGCGGGGTCGGCCAGTGGGTTGCGAAACAGGCCCTGGAACACGGCGCCCGATGCGGCCAATGCCGCACCCACAACTGCCGCGAGCACCACTCGTGGAAGGCGAAGCTGGACCAGGATCACCTCGGTCGATGCGGGGACGCCTGCCGGGTGGCCGGACAACCCGAGCTTCCACGCGATGACCCGAGCGCTCGTCCACGGCGAGATCCACACGGACCCCACTGCCACGCCGAGGAGGAGCGATGCCAGGAGCACCGCAACGAGCACCGCCAGAATCCGGCCGTACTGGCGAGGCGCGATCATGCGAACGCTTCGGGATGAAGCGCCCGCGCGAGGAGCCGGAGCCCGTCGACCACCCGTGGGCCCGGCCTGCTCACCAGATCCGCCTCGACTGGGATCACGCGTCCCGCGACGATCGCCGCCACCGCGTCGAAGCCCGGCCGGGAGGCGACGGCTTTCGGGGTGGCCCCTGACTCGGAGGAGACCAGATACACCTGCGGGTCCTGGCGGACGAGATCCTCAACCGACCACTGGGGATAGTCGCTCTTGGCCCGAGCCGAAACCGAACGACAGCCGGCCCGGCCGAGGAGGTCCCCGATGAAGGTATCCGGTCCGACGGTGGTAAGCGGCGGATAATAGACCTCGTAGAAGCAGCGCACGGCGGGATCGCCCGCGATGCGCGTTTCGATGTCGGTCGCCTCCGCCCGCATCATCGCCACGATGGCTCCGGCGGCACCGACCATCCCGGTCAACCGCCCGACGGTCTCGATGTCATGGAACACGTCCGCAAGGTCGGTGGAGTCGGTGGTGAACACGGGGACGCCGAGGTCACGCAGCCGCTCCTTCCAGTGGTCACCGCCGGAGATCGTGAGGAACAGGTCGGGACGGAGCGACACGACCTTCTCGATGTTTGGGTCCACGCCGAAGTCGCCCGCACCGCCGATCTCATCGATCCCCTTCGCCGCGGCGGGATAGTCATCGAATGCCCCCGCGACCCCGACCAGCCGGTCCCCGAGCCCGAGCGCGAAGACGATCTCGGTGGCCGAGGGGGCGAACGTCACGATCCGCTCGGGCGGCGCGTCCAGCGTGATAGCCACCCCGTCGTCGTCGGTGATCGTGACGGGGAACGAGGCGCCCGCGGCCGCCGGCGTCTCCGACCCGCGCGGCGCCGTGCTCGCGCCGCGCGCACACGCCACCGTCACGACTGCGAGCAGGAGGACGATGGATCGGCGGGTACGGGATCGGGTGAGTCGCATGGCGCGTCTCCTTTCGTGCGAAGGACGACACTCGCTCACCTCGGGGTAGGTCTCCTGACTTCCGGATCACCGCTCCCCCGACCCTTCCCGGGTCCCTGGATGGGACCCAGTGGTCTCGTCGGGATCGCTCCCCGGTCACAGTGGCGCGACCGTGCCGGACTCACACCGGCTTCCCTCTTCGCGGGGACGGGATCCGCCCGCCCCGCCTCCGGCCCCCGCCGGAACCGCCGGCCGGGGCCACCACGAGGACCGAACTCTGCAGTTGTGCGGGTGAGTCTACCCTTCCGACCAGGCCCGGGGAACACCCGATGCGGGCCGGCGGCCTACGACCTTCCGCGCTAGCGGGGATCCGCAACCCGGTCTATGCTCGATCGGGGAATCGGGGTTGCGGAAGATTGTGGGCTGCCTGGTCATCGCCCTGGTCGCCGCGGGATGCCGCGACGCGGCCGCGGGCTCGACGCCCCCGCTCGGCCCCGCCATCCTGCGGATCCACGAATCCCCGAGCCCGTTCACCGAGGTCGAGGTCGGTGGGGTGACGGCCATGATCCCCGATCGATGGCATCCGCAGCTCTTCGCCGGTGCCAGCGACGCCCAACAGGGGTTCATCGCCGCACCCAAGCTCGGGGATTGGGTTGGAGCCCGCGCTCCGATCGAGGGCATGGCCGCGATGTGGGTGGACGGCACGCGGATCGGCGTCCCATCCGACTACTACTATCTGGCCGCGACCGGACCGGCCCTCGACGCACTGACCAGCTCTCCCGAGTGCAATGCCACGAAGCGCGTGACCGTGGTCAATCACCGGCCCTCCTTCGCAGACGGTCCGGCCGCTTCTCCGGGCGACTACGTGGCCATCGGCCAGGGCGTGTGCCAGACCATCGATGCGACGACACGGTGGGCCTACTTCGTCGCCGCGCCGGGATACGGCCCGGTTCGGACCGTCGGCATCCCGAGCTCCGGGCTGTACATGATCGTCGCCGTCATGCGGGACGAGCCGGGGGCGGCGGCGGCGCTGGACACCCTCGTCCGCGGAACGGAGTTCGGCGGAGACAGCGTCTCGGACTTCATCGCCGCCGCACGCGCCTCGTAAGCGTTACCGCCCTCGTGGGCTCCGATCGACGAATGGGGGCTTCACGACGCGCGCCGGGCCGATCCTTCCTCGCACGTCGATCTGGACCTCGGTGCCCGGCTCGAACCGCTCAGCCGGCGAGAGGTACGCGAGTGCGATCCCCTGGTTGATGGTGGGTGAGAACGTCCCGCTCGTGACCTCCCCGACCCGGGCCTCGTCGTCGAGGACCGCGCAATGGGCCCGTGGGATGTGTCGTCGGCCTTCCGTCACCAATCCCCGCAGCCTGGTGTGGCCGCCCTCGCGCCGCTGCCGCTCCAGCGCATCACGACCCCGAAACGACCCCTTGTCGAACGACACTGCCCACGACAACCCGGCCTCGAGCGGCGTTCGCTCTGGGAGCAGGTCCTGCCCGTACAGCGGATAGCCCATCTCCAGGCGGAGAACGTCTCGGGCCCCCAGCCCGCAGGGCTCGATCTGGAACGGCTCCCCCGCCTCGATCAGCTCGGTCCACAGACCCTGCGCCGAGACGCCATCTGTGAAGAGCTCGAACCCCACCTCTCCTGTGTATCCGGAGCGAGTGAGGACGAGCCGCCGTTCCCGGTACTCCGACTCGGTGCAGCCCATGAACGGGAGGTCGGCGGCCTCGGGGAACAGCGCGCCCACCACCTCGGGAGACCGCGGCCCCTGAACCCCAAGGAAGCACCATCCCGCGTGTTCCACCACGTCGGCCCCCGAGGCTCGCTCCCGGAGGATGGCCACCACCTTGGCGGTGTTCGACGCATTCGGAACGAGGAAGAAGCGGTCCGGCGCGAGCCGGTAGGCGATCAGGTCCTCCTCGACGCCTCCCCGGTCGTTCAGGACAAGGTCGTACAGGGCACGGCCGATCGGGAGGCTCGAGTGGTCGTTGGTCAGGGTCTGTTGGAGGAGCCCCAAGGCACTGGCACCCGCCACGTCCACTTTGCCCAGGTGGCTCAGGTCGAACAGGCCAACCCGCTCGCGGACGGCCCGATGCTCGGAGACGGTCCCCTCGTACTCGATGGGCATCGCCCATCCGGCGAACGCGCCGATTTTCGCGCCGAGGTCGCGATGGACCTCCTCCAGTGGTGTTCGGAGCAGGTCCCCCGAGTGCATGGCTCATCCTACGGATGCGACGGCGGCGGTAACATGGCCGTTCGGATGGCTGATGCCTACGACGTCGTGGTGATCGGCTCGGGGACCGGAGGGTACTCCTGCGCCTTGCGGTCGGCGGAATTGGGCAAGCGCGTGGCCCTGGTCGAACGCGACGGCAGGCTCGGCGGGACCTGCTTGCTCCGGGGATGCATCCCCACCAAGGCGCTCCTTCGATCGGCCGAGGTCCTCGATACCGTCAACCGGGCGGAGGAATGGGGCGTGAAGGCGAGCGGCTCTGCCGATTGGGACGCGGTCAAGGCCTTCGAGGATCGGATGGTCGACAAGCTCGTCTCCGGCCTCACCTCGCTCATCAAGGCTCGAAAGGTGGATATCGTGCAAGGGACGGCCGTCCTTCGATCCGGTACCTCCGTGTCGGTGGACGGCAACGATCTCTCCGCGGCCGATGTCGTCATCGCCACCGGCTCGTCGCCCAGACTGCTGCCCGGCGTGTCCATCACCGATCGGATCATCACCAGCGATCAGGCGCTCACCTATCCCTCGATCCCCACGTCCGCTGTGGTCATCGGGGCCGGTGCGGTGGGCCTGGAGTTCGCCTCGCTGTACCGCTCGCTCGGGGCGGAGGTAACCGTCCTCGAGGCGCTCCCCCGGATCGCGCCCCTCGAGGACGAGGACATATCCAAGGAGCTCGGACGGGCGTTCCGCAAGCGCGGCATCCAGGCTTTCGCCGGCGCGCGCGTGAAGTCGATCGACGAGGTCGGCGATGCGGTCAAGGTCGTCTACGAGCTGGCCGGAGAGAGCAAGACGGTCACCGCCGACGTGTGCCTGGTGGCCGTGGGACGAGGTCCGGTGACCGACGGCCTCGAGGCGGAGCAGGCCGGCGTCGAGCTCGACCGTGGGTTCGTCAAGGTGGAGGGTCAGCTTCACACGACGGCCCCCCATGTCTGGGCCGTGGGCGACGTCGCCGCGACGCCGCTCCAGCTCGCCCACGTCGCCTTCACCGAGGGGATCGCCGTTGCCGAACGAATCGCGGGGATCGAGGTGCCCGAGATCGACTATGCCGAGATCCCGCGGGTCACCTACTGCACCCCTGAGGTGGCATCGGTCGGGCTGACCGAGGCCCAGGCGGTGGAACGGGGACACGAGGTCAAGGTGGAAAGACTCAGCTTCCAGGCCATCGGCAAGGCCAACATCGTCGGCGAAGGAGGCATCGTGAAGGCGATCGCCGACAAAGACGGGGGGCCGGTCCTGGGGATCCACATGGTGGGGCCGCACGTAACCGACCTCATCGCCGAGGCCATGCTCATCACCAACTGGGAGGCGGTGCCCGCCGAGGTGGCAGCCCTGATCCACCCACACCCCACACTGTCCGAGGCCATCGGCGAGGCCCACCTCGCGCTGGCCGGCAAGCCCTTACACACCGCCTGAGGGGGCCTCCATGGCGACCGAAGTATCCGAGAAGCAGGCCGAAGCGGATTGGCGGGTCGGGCTGTCCGACGATCAGCTGAAGGACGTCCTGTTCAAGCTCAAGCTGTGCCGCTACTTCGACGAGCGGATCGAGGCGCTGTACCGACAGGGCCGGCTGCCGGGGGCGATCTACTCGGGACGCGGCCAGGAGGGGACACATGTCGGGGTGGCGTACACGCTTCGCCAGGACGACTCCCTGTTCCCCACCCACCGGGACCTCTCGGCCCAGCTCACGAAGGGCCTCGACCTGAACCGCGTGATGGCGCAGTACTGGGGCCGGATCGACGGGTTCACCAGGGGTCGCGACGGCAACAGCCACGTGGGCGACTGGCTCGGCCACCGGACATGGACCCCGGTCTCCCATCTGCCTCTCGCCTACCCGATCGCGTGCGGCGCTGCGCTCGCCTACAAGCGACGCGGGGAACAGCGGGTGGCCATGGCCATCTGCGGCGAGGGAGCCACGTCGAACGGCCGGTGGCACGAGGCGTTGAACGTCTCGGCCGTCCACCGGCTCCCCGTAGTGTGGGTCGTGAACAACAACCTCTGGGCTTACTCGACGCCGAACCCACTCGAGTTCGCCGTCCCCACGGTGGCCGAGCGGGCGGTGGCGTACGGGTTCCCAGGACTCCGGGTGGATGGGGCCGACGTGCTCGACGTGTATCGCGTGGCGCTGCAGGCCGTGGACCGGGCGCGGGCCGGCGAGGGACCGACCCTGATCGAATCGGTGTCGCTTCGGTGGCGCGGCCACGCCGGCCACGATCCGGCGAAGTACGTTCCCAAGGAGATGCTCGAGGAATACATGCAACACAAGGATCCCGTGAAACGGTTCGAGGAGCTCCTCCTGGCTCACGAGGTCGTCGACGCAGAGGTGGTCAAGCGGATCCAGGAGCGTATCGAGCGCCAGTTCGACGAGGGGTACGAGTTCGCGCAGGCGTCGCCGTTCCCCGTGCCTTCCGATGTGACCAGGGGCCTGTGGGTGGAGGACGGCTACTGGCAGGGCGAACCTTCCCGCGAGGGAGGAACGGGTTGATGGCGACGGCACAGGTGGAATCGGGGGCCGCCGGGCACGGCGCCGAGCCCCGCGGAAAGCGAACCGAGGCCGGAGAGGCCACGTACCTCATCGCCATCGCCGAAGCGCTGTGGGAGGAGATGGAGCGCGACGAGCGTGTGTACCTCCTCGGCGAGGACATCGGCGCCTATGGCGGGGCGTTCAAGGTGACCGAGGGGTTCATCGACCGGTTCGGCCCCGAGCGCGTGATGGACACCCCGATCGCCGAGGAGACCATCGTCGGTATGGCCATCGGTTCGGCCATGGAGCGCTTTCGCCCCGTCGCCGAGTTCCAGTACGCCGACTTCATGACCTCCGGCTTCGATGAGATCGTGACCGCGGCCGCCCGGTACCACTATCGCTCCGGCGTCCCCCTGCCGATCGTGCTTCGCGGACCATCAGGCGGCGGCGTGCGGGCGAGCTCCTTCCACTCCACCAACCCCGAGCCGTGGTTCGCTCACGCTCCGGGGATGAAAGTGCTCTGCCCGGCCTTCCCCTCCGACGCCAAGGGGTTGCTGAAATCGGCCGTGCGCGACGACAACCCGTGCGTGTTCTTCGAACACAAGTGGATCTACCGCCGGATCAAGGAGGTCGTCCCGGAGGAGCCGGACTTCCTAGTCCCTATCGGGCAGGCCAAGGTACAGCGCGAGGGCACGGACGTGTCGATCGTGACGTACGGGATGATGGTGCATCTGGCGCTCGAGGCGGCCGAGAACCTCTTCCAGAAGGGCGTCGCCGTCGAGGTGGTGGACCTTCGCACGGTGCACCCACTCGACACGGAGACCGTCCTGGCGTCTGTGGAGAAGACAAGCCGGGCGCTGGTCCTGTACGAGAGCCACCGGTTCCTGGGGGTCGGCGCCGAAGTTGCAGCGATGATCGCAGAGGAGGGCTTCCAGCACCTCGATGCACCGGTGATGCGCCTCGCCCCGCCGAACGTGCCGGTCCCGTTCTCACCGCCCCTCGAGGACGCATATCTGCCGCAGGTGGCCGACATCGAGGCCGCGGTGGAGAAGCTGTCCGCGTGGTAACGATCTCCCGGGAGGGCTCATGACCACCGTGACCATGCCGCAGCTCGGCGAGACCGTCGTCGAGGGAACCATCACCAAGTGGCTGAAGCAGGAAGGCGACCATGTCGACCAGGACGAGCCGCTCTTCGAGATCTCCACGGACAAGGTGGACACCGAGGTCCCGTCCCCCGCCGCCGGGACGCTGACCAAGATCCTGGTGCAGGAGGGGCAGACCGTGTCGGTGAAGACCCCCATCGCCGAGATCGACGGCGCCGGGACCGCTGGGGGCGAGGCGGCGCCTGAGGAGGAGGCGGAGGAGCCCGCTGCTTCGCCGGACTCTGCCCAGCAGCCGGCGCAACCCGAATCCGTCGCAGCGACCGGCGAGGCTCCGCCGGTCGCTGCACCCCCTCCAGCTGCTCCCGCCGGCTCAGTGGTGCCCTCCGCACCTGGACCTGGGCCACAGATAGCCGACCGGGGGCCGAGGAGCCAGATCATCTCGCCGCTCGTGCGCCGCCTCGCCGAGGAGAACGGCGTCGACCTCTCAGAGGTGATCGGGACCGGAACCGGCGGCCGGATCACGAAGAACGACGTCATGGCCTTCGCCGTGTCACGCGAGACAGCGGCCCCCGAAGCGCGGCCCGCTGCCGGACCGACAGCGCCGGTGCCGACTCCCGCTGCGATTCCAGCCGCGCCGGCGCCGGAAACGGTCCCCGAGCCCCAGGTCGCTCCGGCTCCCACCGCCCCCCGTGGCGGTGAGGAAGTCGTCCCCATGACCGTCGTTCGAAAGACCATCGCCGAACATATGACCCGGAGCCTCCAGGTCTCCGCTAGGGCGTGGAACATGGTCGAGGTCGACATGGAGAGGATCGCCCGCATCCGTTCCGCGGCCAAGGAGGCGTTCAGGGCGCGAGAGGGCTTCAACCTGACCTACATGCCATTCCTTGCCCGGGCGGTGGTCGACGCACTCCTGGCGAATCCCCTGGTGAACAGCGAGCTGCGGGGCGAGGAGATCGTGGTCAAGCACTACGTCAACCTGGGGATCGCCGTCTCCTACGACCAGGGTCTGATCGTCCCCGTGGTGAAAGGGGCCGACGGGATGAACCTCGTCGGCATGGCCCGGGCCGTCAACGACCTCGCGACGCGAGCCCGTGCCCATCGGCTGAAGCCCGACGAGGTCCACGAGGGGACGTTCACCATCACGAACCCCGGCCCGTTCGGTTCCATCCTCTCGGTCCCGATCATCAATCAGCCCCAGACCGGCATCCTCGCGTTCGACGCCGTGGTGAAGCGGCCGGTAGTCATCGACGACGCCATCGCCGTCCGGCACATGGTGTACGTCTCGATGTCGTGGGATCACCGGGTGATCGACGGCGCGCTGGCATCCCAGTTCCTGGCCAGGATCAAGGAGAACATGGAGACCTGGGACTGGACCGAGGACCTGGGACTGTAGCCATGCCCCGATCTGGATGGCTCGTCCGGCCGCCGGACCCCGTTCCATACGCCGCCGCGAACGAGGCCATGCACGATCTGGCCCGTCGGCGCCTCGCCGGCGAGATCCCCGACACGCTGATCCTCCTGGAGCATCCGCCCGTGTACACGGCGGGACGACGTTGGAAGCCGGAGCACATCGTGTGGAACGAGGATCGGATCCGTGCCGCGGGGGCGGAGCTGCATTTCATCGACCGGGGCGGGAGCCTCACCTTCCACGGCCCCGGCCAGCTCGTGGGCTATCCGATCGTGGACATCGGCACGAAACCCGACGCCATCGGGTACATCCGGAGCCTCGAGGAGGTCGTGATCCGAGCCGCTGCCGACGTCGGAGTCGAGCTCCATCGGAACCAGGTGCAGTCGGGGGTGTGGTCGGGTGAGCGGAAAGTGTGCGCGATCGGCGTTCGCCTGATGCGCGCTCGGGTCACTCTCCACGGGTTCGCCCTGAACTGCACCACGGACGTGTCCTGGTACGACGCCATCGTGCCGTGCGGGTTGGCGAATGAGGGCGTCGCTTCGCTCTCCCAGCTCGGCCGACGCGAGATCACGGTGGCGGATGTGACGGTGCCCATCCTCCGCCACTTCGAGCGGGTCTTCGGCCTCGAGCTGGAGCCGCGGGCCCATGAGGCCGACTCGTTCGCGGTACCGCCGTATCAGGCGTCGGCCACGATCGCGTAGCGAGGCACAAGCTCCAGCCATCCCAGGACCGGCGGAGACCCGGCGCGTTGTGCCCACTCCACGTCGCGGAGCCGGTGGATGCGGACGGCGCGCCATCCCGCCTCGACCGCGGCCTCGATCATCGGCCTCGGCGAATCCCCCCGGGCGAGCGGCAACGACGACAGGATCTCCGGGTCGTAGGGAGCGTGATGGTCGGGGGGCATCCCGTAGATGCGACGGACGACCTCGACGGCCGCCTCCCTGGCCCGTTCGAGCAGCCCCGGTGTGCCCCACGCCCCTTCGAACAGGACCACGCGGCCCTCGGGCGCGACGTCCCGCCAGGCCCGGAGCCAGGCCACGGGGTCCGGCGCCGTCCATAGCACATGGCGCTCGATCACGGCGTCGAAGGGACCGGCAGGTGGCGCCTCGGCCGGCCCTACCACGAAATCGATCGCCAGGCCCTGGGCTTCCGCCTTCGCTCGGGCCCGGTCCAGCATTCCCTCCGAGAGATCGACCCCCGTGACCCGATGCCCCAGCTCGGCGGCGAGAAGGCTCAACGCGCCGGTACCCGCCCCAACGTCGAGGACGCCGGCCGGTGGATCCGGCAGGAGCCGCTGGAGGGTCGCCCGCCATGCTGCCGCCTCCACCGGATCGGTCATGGCGTGCGAGGCCGAGCGGTCGTACGTGCCGGCGTCCCGGTCCCACCAGTCGCGGATGCGATCGTGGACCTCGGCCATGCGCTCCTCCCTAGAACAGGGCGTTCGCCAGCCTGCGACGGTAGTCCGCCACGAGCGGGTCGTCGTCGCCGAGCACGGCGAAGACGTCGAGCATCGCCTGGCGGGCGTCCGGATCGTCGAGGATCACCCCCAGCATCCCCTCGAGTGCTTCTGGCCACCTGCCCTGCGCCGCCAGCCGCTTCGCCGAGGCAAGCGTGCCGGAGCCGTCCATCTCCTCCCACCGGGCAACGCGAACCCGAGCAAGCAACCGATCAGCCTCAGGATCGGGAAGGAGTGGATCGAGCAGCTCCTTCGCCGCCTCGGCTTCTCCTCGCTCCAGAAGGATCCGGCCCATCCCCAGCCGGGCACCCCGGTTGTCCGGATCGGACGTGAGGATCTCCCGATACTGTCGCTCCGCATCGGCCACGTCGCCCGATCGCTCCTCGTCATACGCTTCCCGCGCCGCGACCTCGGCCTCCGAGGGGAGCAACCGCTCGACGAACTCGTTCACCATGGGCTCGGGGATGGCACCGATGAACCCGTCCACCGGCTTTCCGTCCCGGAACGCGATCACGGTCGGGATGCTCTGCACCCCGAACTGGCCCGCCGTGTAAGGGTTCGCGTCCACGTCGATCTTGGCCAGCAGGACCTGGCCCCCGCGCTGTTCGGCCACACGTTCTAGGATGGGGCTCAGGGTTCGGCATGGCCCGCACCACGTCGCCCACAGGTCGACCACGACTGGGCGGCGCTTGGATTCCTCGATCACCTTGTCCACGAAGTCGGCGTCGGTCACGTCCATGACGACCGGCCCCCGCTCCACGACCTGTTCTTCCATCTGTTCCATGTCCATGCCTCCCAACTAGGGTACCTTCGCTCGCTTCAACGGCAGGTCGTTGACCGCAATGCATTCATCTCGATCCGACATCGACGGGGCGGCGATTGCCACATACCCCGAGGGGGTATGGCCGATGCTAGACTCGGATGTCGAGGAGGGTAACCGTGGCGACCCGGTTGAGCGACACCTCGCACGAGGCCCTGGGCCTCATCCCCGACGACCTCCTCGGCATGTACCGCACCATGCTGACGGCGCGCCTGGTGGACGAGGCGGCCTTCCGGCTGAACCGCCAGGGCAAGGCGCCGTTCGTGGTCCCCGTCTCCGGCCACGAGGGGTGTCAGATCGGCACGGCCTGGGCCCTCGAGCGAGGACGAGACGTGTGGTTGCCCTATTACCGCGACCTCGGCGTGGTGCTCGTGGCCGGCATGACCCCGTATGAGGTCTTCCTCGGACTGTTCGCCAAGGCGGACGACCCGGCCTCGGGCGGCAGGCAGATGCCCGCCCACTGGAGCTCCCGGCGCCTGGGGATCATCTCGGGCTCCTCCCCCATCGGGACCCAGATCCCGCACGCCGCAGGGATCGCCTACGCGGTGAAGTACCGCGAGGAGGATGCGGTCGTGGCGTCGTGGTTCGGCGAGGGCGCCACCAGCGAGGGCGACTGGCACGAGGGGTTGAACTTCGCCGGTATCCATCGGCTGCCCGTCGTCTTCATCTGCGAGAACAACCGGTATGCCATCTCGGTCGAGCAGTCCAAGCAGATGGCCGTGGAGAACGTTGCCGACAGAGCGGTCGCCTACGGGTTCCCCGGTGTGGTGGTCGACGGCAACGATGTGCTGGCCTGCTTCGGGGCGATGAAGGAGGCCGTGGCCCGGGCCAGGTCCGGCCGGGGCCCCACCCTGATCGAGTGCAAGACGTATCGGTTCCAGCCCCACACCTCCGACGACGACGACCGGACCTATCGCAGCCGGGAAGAGGTCGAGAAGGCTCGCCTCCACGATCCGGTGTCGCGATTCGCCACCTACCTGACGGGGCAGGGGCTGGTACGGGACGAGGAGATCGCGTCGATGGCGGAGGAGGTCAAGGCCGAGCTCGACGACTCCATCGACAAGGCGTGGAACGCCGCCGATCCCGACCCCGCTATGCTCACCCGGCACGTTTTCCGCGAAGATTCGTGAGATGACCGAGAAGAACGTCGTCACGGCAATCCACGACGCCCTTCATGAGGCGATGGCTGCCGACGAGAGCCTGGTCGTCTTGGGAGAGGACGTCGGCGCACGGGGCGGCGTGTTTCGGGTGACTCAGGGATTCCTGGATGAGTTCGGCGAGCGGCGCGTGATCGACACGCCGCTCGCCGAATCCCTG
>JBIOXZ010000054.1:0-4504 GCA_044869895.1 Actinomycetota bacterium
ACGGCCGGGGGGCCTTACCAGTCACACATCCCGCTTTCGATCGGTCATATCGGTAAAGCCGCCAGAGCCAACGAGCACGAAGGAGCAACCGCATGCCACCGATGATCGAGGCCGCCGGAGTGGTCAAGCGCTTCGGGAAGACCACGGCCTTGGACGGGCTGGATCTTTCCGCCGAACGGGGGGCGATCCTCGCCGTGCTCGGACCCAACGGTGCCGGCAAGACCACCTTCGTGCGGTGCGTCGCCACGCTCATCAAGCCGGATGGGGGCACGGTCCGCGTCTTCGGGCACGACGTCGTCCGAGAAGCGCACGCCGTGCGGGGGTCGATCGGGCTCGCCGGTCAGTTCGCAGCGGTCGAACCGGCGATGACCGGGCGGGAGAACCTGGAGATGGTCGCCCGCCTGTTCGGCCAGGACCGCGCCCGGGCTCGCGCCAGTAGCTCGCGGGTGCTCGAGCAGATCGGCCTCGTCGAGGACGCGGACCGTCTCGTCCGCACGTACTCGGGCGGCATGCGCAGGAAGCTCGATCTCGGGGCGAGCCTGGTCGGCGCCCCTCGCCTGTTGCTGCTCGATGAGCCAACGACAGGTGTCGACCCACGGAGCCGCCTCGAGTTGTGGGACGCGATGCGCGAACTCGTCGCGCAGGGGACGAACGTATTGCTCACCACCCAGTACCTGGACGAAGCCGACCACCTCGCCGACGAGATCGTCATCATCGACCATGGCCGGGCCATCGCCCAGGGCACCCCGGCCGAGCTGAAGAAGCGGGCCGGCCGCAAGGTGATCGAGGTTCACGTTCGAGCTCTCGAGGACGTCACCGACGTGGCGAACGCGCTCCACCCGATCGGGGACGGCGACGTGCAGGTCAACGAGTCCACCCGGCGGGTCAGCGTGGTGGTCGAGGGAGGCACGGAGCAGCTCACCCGAGCGCTTGGGCCGCTCGAACAGCGCGGGATCACACTGGAGGACGTCGCCTTGCGGCCGCCCAGGCTCGATGAGGTGTTCCTCGCACTCACCGATCGACCCCCGGACTGGGAGCCCGTCGACGATGGCGCCGCGGGGTTCGTGGAGCCCGCCTCGGGCATGAGAGAGGAGGCCCGTCATGGCTAGCGTTGTCGTCGCTGCTCGCCGCCCGTCCCTCGCCACGAGCATCGCGGTCATCGCCAGGCGGAGCTGGCTCAAGTTCCTTCGGACACCGCAGCTGTTCTGGACGGCGACGGTGCAGGGCGTGATGTTCCTGCTCATCTTCCGCTACATCTTCGGCGGCGCGATCGGGGCCGGGAAGCTCGGATACGTCGGCTTCGTCATCCCCGGCATCCTCACGACCGGCCTCATCTGGCAGGGGATGGGTTCCGCCGTCGGCATCACGGAGGATCATGCCCTCGGACTGTTCGACCGCTTGCGCTCCCTGCCGATCCCACGGAGCGCCGTGCTGGCAGGGCGCGCTCTGGCCGACACGGCGACCCAGTTCTGGGGACTCATCGCCATGACGATCGTGAGCTTCCTCGTGGGCTTCCGGCTCGACGGCGGGATCGGGAGCGGGATGATTGCCGTCGCCCTCATCGTCGTCTACCTCTTCGCTTTCGAGTGGGTGTTCATCACGACTGGGCTCTTCGCGGGGAACGCCCAGTCGGCGCAGGGCATGTCGCTGATCCTTGTGCCGTTCACGTTCGTGTCCAGCGCATACGTGCCGGTCTCCTCGATGCCGAGCGGGCTCAGGGCCGTAGCCGCCCATCAGCCGGTCACCTACATGATCGACGCAGTGCGAACCCTGACAGGGGGCTCGCGGGCCGAGGCGCTGCTCGGCCACACGGCGAGCTACTTCATGGTCCGCTCGCTGATCTGGTCGGCGGTGATCGTCCTGGTTTTCGCTCCGATCGCGATCGCACGGTATCGGCGCGGGTGAACGACCGGCGGTTCGGGTGCCCGACCAGATCAGCGGCCGACGAGGGTTCGCGCTCTACGCGTGACGAGCGGTTGTGAGAAAGGAGCAATCCATGCCGTTGGAAACGACGATGTTCGAGACCCTTCGCGCCGGCCTCACCGGCAGGCTGATCGGCCCCCAGGACGGCGACTACGACCAGGCGCGCACGGTCTTCTATGGGGGCTTCGACCACAGGCCGGCCGGGATCGTCCGGGCCGCCGATGCGAACGACGTGGCGCACGTCATCCGGTTCGCCCGCGAGGCGGGGATCGAGCTGGCCGTACGAAGCGGCGGCCACAGCGTGGCCGGACACGGCACCACCGATGGCGGGATCGTGCTCGACCTGGCGGAGATGAGGGCGCTCGAGGTCGACGTCCGCGGTCGCGCCGCGTGGGCAGAGACCGGGCTCACCGCAGGCGAGTACAGCGCCGAGGTCGGCGAGCACCGGCTCGTCACCGGGTTCGGCGACACGGCCTCGGTGGGGATCGGCGGGATCACCCTCAGCGGGGGCGTGGGCTACCTCGTGCGCAAACACGGCCTCACCATCGACGACCTGCTCGCTGCGGACATCGTCACGGCCGATGGGGAGGTGCTCTCGGTCGATGACGAGACCCACCCCGACCTGTTCTGGGCCATCCGGGGCGGCGGCGGCAACTTCGGGGTGGCCACCCGCTTCCAGTTCCGCCTCCACGAGCTCGAGACGGTCGTGGGCGGGATGCTGATGCTCCCGGCCAGTGCAGACGTCGTCGCCGAATTCATCGCGCTTGCCGAGGCCGCGCCGGAAGAGCTCTCGACGATCGCCAACGTCATGCCGGCGCCGCCGATGCCGTTCGTGCCGGAAGAGCACCACGGCAAGCTCGTCGTGCTGGCGTTCATGTGCTTTGCAGGTGAGGCCGAGGCCGGCCAGCGCGCGCTCGCGCCCTTCCGAGCCCTGGCCTCGCCGATCGCGGACATGGTGCGGCCGATCAAGTACCCGGAGATCTATCCGCCGGAGGACGAGTCGTACCGCCCCACTGCGGTGACGCACACGATGTTCATCGATACCGTCGATCATGGCGTCGCCGAGACGGTCATGAAGCACCTCGAGGCCTCCGACGCGAGCGTGCGGGTGGCTCAGCTCCGAGTGCTGGGCGGGGCGATGGCCCGGGTACCTGCCGACGCGACAGCCTTCGCCCACCGCGCCAGCAAGATCATGGTCAACGTCGCCTCGTTCTACGAGGGGCCCGAGGACAGGGTGGTCCGCCAGTCATGGGTCGACGACCTCGCCGCGGCACTGCGGCAGCGAGACAACGGCGCCTACGTCAACTTCCTGGTCGACGAGGGCGAGGCCCGGGTCCGCGAGGCCTACCCCGGTCCCACGTGGGACCGCCTCGCGGCCGTCAAGGCCCGATACGACCCCACCAACCTGTTCCGGCTCAACCAGAACATCCCTCCCGCGGCCCGCGAGCAGTAGACGCGTCGGCGCCGACCGCTACCAGCGCTCGCGGTGGACGACGTCGTCGAACGCCCGCCGTTTGGGCCGGCTGATCGGTTTCAGTGGCCGGCCGGCCGGATAGCCCAGCGCGACGAGGATGGCCACCTCCCGGTCCTCGGGGAGCCCGAGGATCCGGCGGGCCAGTGCCTGGTCGCCGACGGAGGCGTGGCCACTGCCGATCCCGAGGTCCGCGGCGGCGAACATGATCGACATCGTGGCCTGCCCGGCGTCGTACCAGAATGTGTCCCGCTCGTCCCGGTCCTCGGAGACGGGGGTGACGAGGGCAACGGTGGCAGCCGAGGTCGCGACATGGGCCGCGTACCGCCAGATGTTCGACAGCTCTCGGAGGCGTTCCCGGTCCGTCACAACGACGAAGTCCCATGCCTGCTGGTTCACGGACGACGGCGTGCGCCGGGCGGCCTCGAGAAGCCGGTCGAGGACCGACGGCTCGATCGGCCGCTCGGCGTACCTCCGCGCGTTCCGGCGAGCCCGGATCGCATCCCACGTCTCCACGCGAGGACCATAGGCCCTCCCGGGCAGTGCCGCGAGGCGAAGCCGTCCCTAGATCCGGCGGCGATAACGGAGGATCGCCAGTGGAGCGAACACCGCCGTGATGACGGCCATCCAGATCACCGCGTCGACGACCGGTTCGGCCACCGGGCCTCCCAGCAACAAGCCCCGTGCCGCGTCGATCACCGAGGTCACCGGGTTGGCCTTCACGAAGGCCTGGAGCCACCCGGGCATGGTCTCGACCCTGGCGAAGGCCGTGCTGGCGAACGTCAGCGGCAGGATAATCATGAATCCCCACGTGTTCACCGACTCGGTGGTCCGGGCGGTGATCCCGATGAACGCCATGGGCCAGCACATCACGAGGCCCCATGCGGCCACGACCACCAGGGCGCCGAGGGCGCCGGCGGCCCCGCCTGCGAAGCGGAAGCCGAGCAGCGTGGCGAACCCGGTGATGATCAGGATGCTCCAGACGATCCTCACGCCGTCCGCCGCGATCCGCCCGCCGATCACCGCCGAACGGGTGATCGGTAGCGAGCGGAACCGGTCGATCACGCCCCGCTGGAAGTCGACGTTCAGGGCGATGGCCGTGGTGAACGG
>JBIOXZ010000055.1:0-7227 GCA_044869895.1 Actinomycetota bacterium
TCGTAGATGCAGTCCACGGGGCACTCGTCCACACACCCCTTGTCCTTGATGTCGATGCAGGGCTCACAGATCGTGTAGGTCATCGGTTTTCCCCTTTACCACGGTGCGGACCGTCTAAATATACCCCCTCAGCGCTGTTGCATGCCCGCGGCCGAGCAGGTGCCATGGCCCGTCACGCCACCTCCGTGTGGGGCGCGAGCGCGAACAGGGTCCCCAGGATCGACGACAAGGCGTCCCGCGTAGCCACGGGATACACCACCGGGAGGTCGGCGCCGGCATCCTCGTAGGCTCGGAGTCCGGTCCGGGCCTCGGGGGCCTCGCCCATGAGGCACACCCGGCGCACCAACTCCTCGGGCACGCGGTCGGGCCTTCCCGCGGCGAGAGCCTCCGCCGCTGCGCGGGCCTCCTCCCCCAGGCCGACCGCCTCGAACTGGCGGCGATAGGCCGGGTACGTGGCGTACTGGGCCGCCATGGCCGCCAGCGCGGCCATGGCGGCCCCCGGCTCTTGGCCCACGCATGCCCGGACATACACGGCGAGGGTCACCGAGGCCGGGTCCCGCCCTGCGGCCTCCGCGCCCTCGCGGATCCGCTCCCGGGCGAGCGCGACCCGCTCGGGCGGGCACCAGTTCAGCAGCACGCCGTCGGCGACCTCTCCACCGAGCCGCATGGCCCGGGGGTTCAACGCGGCCACCCAGATCGGGACGGGCCCGTGGCCTGGATGGACCGACAGGCGGAACCGGCCGCCCCCGGGCGTCTCGACCTCCTCGCCGGCGAGGGCCGAGCGCAGCAGGGTGACTGACTCGCGAAGGCGGTCGAGGGCGCCCGGGGCCACCGGTCCGGTCCCCAGGCCCAGGATCAGCCGGCCACCGGAGATCTCGTGCACGGTGGCGGCGGCCATCGCCGCCGTCGGCGGGCGACGGGCCACGATCGTGACGACGCCGGTTCCCAGGAGGAGCGCCTCGGTGTGCCCGGACAGCCCAGCCAGCGTGGAAAAGGCCTCGCGCCCCGAGCTCTCCGGAACGAACAGGGCCTCGTACCCGGCCTGCTCGGCGGTCTGGACGATCTCCACCAGGTCTGGCCAGGGCACCGCGTCCCGGATGGCCAGACCCCGTCGCGGTGCCAGGAGGTCCTCGCTACTGCCGCTCGCGGCGGCGAAGGCCGCCCACCCAGATCAACGGCAGGAGCAGGAAGGCCACCCCGAACAGCCTGGGAGCGATCACCAGCCCGAGGAACGCAAGGGCGACCGATGCGACGACCCACGGGAGCGGGTTCCCCCACCAGGGCCGGACCCGCCGCTCGGGCTCCATCCGCTCTTCCAGGGCATGCACCTCCTGGCGGGCCGACATCGCCAGGAACACGGCCAGGGCGCCGGCCACGAAAGCGAATGGGACCAGGATGAGCAGGAGCGTGTTCCCGTTCACGGCTCCAGGGTAACCCCGTTGCCGCGGGAGGTTCCGTTCGTCACAGCGGGACGTGCGACAGGACCATGATCCTGGGCTCGGTCATCTCCTCCATGGCGGACCGGAGCCCTTCCCGGCCGAACCCCGAGTCCTTCGACCCGCCGTACGGCATCTGGTCCGCCCGGAAGGCCGATTGGTCGTTCACGATGACCCCACCCACCTCGATCTCCCGGTGGGCCTGGAACGCCCGGTCGATGTCCTGGGTGAACACGCCCGCCTGAAGGCCGTACCGCGAGTTGTTGATCTCCGCCAGGGCCTCCTCGAAGGTCTGATACGGGCTCACGGTCGTGACCGGCCCGAAGATCTCCTCGCATCGCACCTTCATCTCCGGGCTCGTCCTGGCCAGGACCGTCGGCGCGTAGAAGGGGTCGTCGCGGCGGCCGCCGGTCAGGACCTCGGCGCCCTGGGCCACGGCCTCGTCCACCCATGTCGCGACGCGCTCGAGCGACCCGGCATCGATCAGCGGTCCGACATCCACGGTCGGGTCCATGGGATCGCCGTACTTCAGGCTCTCGACCTGCTTCACCAGGCGCGTGGTGAAGTCGTCGTAGACCTCCGATTGCACCAGCACGCGTTGGACGCTGATGCAGCTCTGGCCGGCTTGGTAGTAGCCGCCGAAGGCGATGCGCTGCGCCGCGAGATCGAGGTCGGCGTCGGAGTGGACGATGACCCCGGCGTTGCCGCCCAGCTCGAGCGTCACCCGCTTCCTGGGGTCCAGACCCTTCAGGTACCAGCCGACCTCCGAGGACCCGGTGAACGAGATCTTGCGGTACCGGGCGTCGCGGGCCATCCCGTCGGCCACGCTCGAGGACACCGGCAGCACCTGGTACATCCCCTTGGGCAGATCGGTCTGGGCGAACAGCTCGGCCAGGCGGATGGCCCCGAGCGGCGTGGCCGCGGCCGGCTTGACCACGATTGGCGCGCCGACGGCCAGGGCGGGGGCCACCTTGTGAGCCACCAGGTTCAGCGGGAAGTTGAAGGGCGAGATCCCCAGGACCGGGCCGAACGGGAACCTGCGGATGATGCCCAGGCGCGAGCCGAGTGACGCCTCCGTGTCCAGGCGCATCACCTCGTCCGCACCGTGGCGAAGGACCTCGGAAGCCCACCGGAACGTGGACACCGCCCGGGTGGCCTCCACGGTCGCCCATTTGAGCGGTTTGCCGCCCTCCCGGGCGATCAGGGCCGCGTTGTCGTCGATGCTCTGGGCCAGGCCCCGGGAGATGTGGTCGAGGGCATCGGCTCGCGCGTGCACGGGGAGGAACCGACTCTCCCGGAACGTCTCTGCGGCGACCGTGGCCGCCTCCTCGACGTCGGCCTCGGTCGGCACGCCGACCTCGGCCACCACCGTCCCGTCATATGGGCTCTTGACCTGGAAGGTGCCGTTGCCCGTCCGCCACTCCCCGTTCACGAGGAACGTCCTGCTATGCATGGGCCTCACCTCTGTCCTTCGGGGGGCTACCCTTGAGCCCCCGAACCCCCGCTAGTCGACGGCCGCCATCACGTGCTTGATCTGGGTGTAGTCCTCGAGTGAGTACATCGACATGTCCTTGCCGTACCCGCTCTGCTTGTAGCCGCCGTGCGGCATCTCCGAGGTCAGCCCGAAGTGCGTGTTGATCCACACCGCGCCGAACTGGAGCTTGCGCGCGGCGTTCAACGCTCGGCCGATGTCGCGGGTCCACACGGACGACGCGAGACCGTAGACTACGTCGTTCGCCCAGGCGATGGCCTGGTCGTCGTCCTTGAATCGCTGGATCGTGACCACCGGCCCGAACACCTCACGCTGGATGATCTCGTCCTTCTGGTCCACGTCCGCCACGATCGTGGGCTTGTAGAAGTACCCCGCGCCGGCGAGGGCCTCCCCGCCGGTGACCACGTTCGCTCCCTTCTCCCGAGCCCGCTCGACGAAGCCCGCCACGTTCTCCCGCTGCGTGTCGGAGACGAGCGGCCCCATCTCGGTCTCCTCCTTCTGCGTATCGCCGACCACGAGCGACTCGACGGCGGGGACGAGCTCGGAGAGCACGTCGTCGTAGATCTTCGGTCCGGCCACGATCCGGGTGGCGGCGGTGCAGTCCTGTCCGGTGTTCGTGTAACCGGCGAACTTCAGCATCTCCACGAGCTTGGAGACGTCGGCGTCGTCGAACACCACGACCGGGGCCTTGCCGCCGAGCTCCAGGTGGACCCGCTTGACGGTGTCGGCCGCCTCCTTCGCCACGAGCTTGCCGGTGGCGGTATCCCCCGTGATCGAGACGAGCGAGACGTCCGGATGGCGGCACAGGGCGGCTCCCACGACCGAGCCGCGGCCGGTGACGACGCTGATCACGCCGGGAGGGAAGATCTCCGCCGAGAGCTCGGCCAGGCGAAGCGTCGTCTGTGGTGTGAGCTCGGCCGGCTTGAGGATCGAGACGTTCCCCGCAGCGAGGGCGGGGGCCACCTTCCAGATGGCCATCATGAGCGGGTAGTTCCACGGACAGATCCCGGCCGTGACCCCGAGCGGCTCCCGGCGGATCCAGCTGGTGAACCCGCGCTCGTACTCACCAGTGTTCTTCCCCTCCATGTTCCGGGCCGCGCCGGCGAAGTACCGCAGGTTGTCCACGATGAACGGGATATCGGCAGCCGAGACCGCGATGGGCTTGCCCACGTCCTCGGACTCCAGGCGGGCCAGGTTGTCCGCGTCCCCCTCCATCGCGTCCGCGAGCTTGAGCATCATCGCGCTCCGCTCCTTCGGAGGGGTGTCGAACCAGACCTCCTCATAGGCCTTCTTGGCCGCTTTCACGGCCCGCTCGACGTCCTCCTCCGAGGCCACCGCGACCTCGGCCACCGGGTCCGTCGTCGCCGGGTCGATGTCCTGCTCGGTCTCTCCGGCGGCCGGATCCACCCACGCACCACCGATGAACAGCTTCCAGGCCTTCAACGCGGTCGCCATCTATGCCTCCTCGGACCGTGGACGACCCCGGGCGGGGCCGGCGCTCGGCCACAAGTATGCCGAAAGTCTCGGTTCGGGGACCACCCCCGGGATCCTGGATAGCCCGACTGGAAGGCCCTTCCCCACACATCCGTAGGCGCCTAGCATGGGATGGCCGACCAGTGAGGAGGCGATGCGGATGCGCCGCTACCTAGTGGTCGCGAACCAGACCTTGACCGGGCCCCATCTGATGGCCAAGGTGCGAGAACTCGATCGCGGTGAGCCGTGCGCCTTCCACGTCCTGGTCCCGGCGACGGTGCCCAAGGACCACCCCTGGACAGAGGGGGAGGTCCAGGGAATGGCGCGTCGAAGGCTGGACGAAGGCCTCGCTCTGTTCCGCGACGCGGGAATGGAAGCAACGGGCCAGGTGGGCGATACCGACCCCGTCCTCGCCGTCGAGGACGTCCTGCGAGAGCAAGCGTTCGATGGGATCGTCATCTCCACACTTCCTCGCCGCCTCTCGAGGTGGTTGAAGCTCGATCTGCCCCGTCGTGTCGAAGGGCTGTTTGATCTCCCCGTCATCCACGTCGAAGGGGAGGAATAGTCCGCCACGCGCCGTTAGCGACGGGCCCGCGTCGTGGGTCGCCGCGCGGCCGGCCGGTCCCGCGTGGCACACTTGACCGACAGTCCCGGCCGGAAGGGAAGGACGATGGACATCCCGCAGGAGCGAAAGGTCGTCACCGAGATCCCCGGTCCGAAGTCCCGCGAGTGGTTCGAGCGCAGGAAGGCCGCCATCCCCCAGGCCGTGTTCAACGTCCATCCCATCGTCACCGCCCGCGCGTCGGGTTCGATCATCGAGGACGTCGACGGCAACCGGTTGATCGACTTTGCCACGGGCATCTCGGTCCTGAACGTCGGCCACACCCCCCCGGAGGTGGTGGCCGCAGCCCAGAAGCAGCTGGAGCTCGACACCCACACGTGCTTCCACGTCACGGCGAACGAGCCGTACATCGAGCTCGCCGAGCGGCTGAACGCCTTGGCCCCCGGGGAGTTCGACAAGCGGACGATGTTCGCGAACTCCGGGGCCGAGGCGGTGGAGAACGCGGTGAAGGTCGCCCGCAAATCGACGGCACGCTCCGCGGTGGTCACGTTCGACCACGCGTTCCACGGCAGGACGCTCCTGGCCATGTCGCTCACGGCCAAGGTGGTGCCGTACAAGCAGGGCATGGGGCCATTCGCCCCCGAGATCTACCGGCTGCCCTTCGCCTACGCGTACCGATGGCCGAGCGGTCCGGAGCACTGTGCCGAGGAGGCCCTGGCGTACGCGAGGGACGAGATACACAAGCACATCGGCGAGGAGAACATCGCCGCGGTCATCGTGGAGCCGATCCAGGGCGAAGGCGGATTCATCGTCCCGGCGCCGGGGTTCCTGAGGGGCCTTGCAGAGCTGTGCCGGGAGCACGGGATCGTGTTCATCGCCGACGAGATCCAGAGCGGGATGGGCCGGGCAGGCCGGTGGTTCGCCATCGAGGACGAGGGCATCGTCCCCGACATCGTGACCACGGCGAAGTCGCTCGGGAGCGGTATGCCCATCTCGGCGGTGACCGGGCGGGCCGAGCTGATGGAGTCGGTCCACGTCGGCGGCCTGGGCGGCACGTACGGTGGCAACCCCGTTGCGGCGGCCGCGGCGCTCGCCGTGCTGGACAAGATCGAGCGGGAGGGGCTCTTGGAGCGTTCACGCACGCTCGGCGAGCGCATCCTGGCGCGGCTCCGCGACATGCAGTCCCGGCATGCGCTGATCGGCGACGTCCGGGGTCGGGGGATGATGACGGCGGTCGAGCTCGTGGCGGATCGGGAGACCAAGGAGCCGATCGACGGTCCCACCGGAACCGACATCGTCCAGCGTTGCCTGAGCGAGGGGGTCGTCATCCTCAAGGCCGGGACCTACGACAACGTGATCCGCCTGCTCCCTCCGCTCACGATCGACGAGGAACTGCTGGACGAGGGCCTCGACATCGTGGACCGCGCCATCGCCGCGACCTCCACGTAGGGATGCGGATACCCGAGGAGGCCAAGGACCTGCTGAAGGGCGACGGGCTGGCTACGGTGGTGACCCTCGACCCCGACGGCACCCCGCACGTCACGGCGGCATGGGTCGGCGTCGACGGTGAAGAGGTCGTCATCGCCACGATGCCCGACCAGCGAAAGCTCCGGAACCTCCGCCGTGACCCCAGGATCGCCGTTACCGTCCACGCCTCGACGAGGAACACCGCCGGCCTCACCGAGTACCTCGTGCTGTACGGGCGCGCCCGGATCACCGAGGGCGGAGCGCCGGAGCTGCTCCAGGAGCTTGCCCACACCTACATCGGCCCGCACGTGAAGTTCCCGCCGATGCCGAATCCGCCGCCGGGATTCGTCACGCACGTGACGGTCGAGCGCATCGGCGGGGTGGGCCCGTGGACCGTGGAGTCGCCCTAGGAATAGTCGCCGCGACGGCGCCACCCGCGACGGCCTGCGGCCCGCCCCCCGCCACCGTGGAGGCCCAGGTCGACGAAGAGACCGATGATCAGAACGACGAGGCCCCACCCCCGCACCCCATCGAAGGCGTTCTCCGCAACGGCGTAGGCGATGGTCGTGGTGGGCAGGAAGAAGAACCCGAGCGTGGGCCAGAACCAGCTCCCGTAGCCCCGGCTCAGGTAGTCGGTGAAGACCCACAGGATGAACAGCACCACCCGCGGCGTGAGGAGCCCGAAGACGAAGATCAGGCAGCCCATCGATCCCCCTCCCTTGTCGCCGACCGGAGCGATCCTACCGAGTTGCTAAGGTCGGAGCGTGACGTCGGACGGTGAGGGGGGCGGGCGCCGG
>JBIOXZ010000056.1:0-2246 GCA_044869895.1 Actinomycetota bacterium
AAGAAGTATCCCTGGAAATAGTGGCAGCCGAGGTTCCGGAGGAGGTCGGCCTGAGCCTGACTCTCCACACCCTCGGCGACCGTCTCGAGCCGGAGCGCCCGGGCCATGACGATGATCGCCTCCGACAGGGCCGCATCGTCCGGACTCGTCAGGACGTCGCAAACGAACGAGCGATCGATCTTCAGGCGGTCGATCGGGAGTCGCTTGAGGTAGCTGAGCGACGAGTATCCCGTCCCGAAGTCGTCCACGGCGATCCGGATCCCGTCGGCGCGGAGAGCCCGGAGCATGTCGACGGCGTCCTTCGAGCCCTCCATGAGGACGCTCTCGGTGATCTCGAGCTCCAGCAGGGCCGGGTGCAGGCCGGCGGCGGCAACCCCGCGCTCCACCATCTGGGTGACGGCGCCCAGCTTGAACTGCCGGCCGGACAGGTTGACCGACACGGGTAGCGGCCCCAGCCCGGCCTCACTCCAGGCCCGAGCCTGAATGCACGCGGTCCGGACGACCCAGTCCCCGATGGGGACGATGAGCCCTGTCTCCTCGGCCAGCGGGATGAACTCTTGTGGCGAGAGAAGCCCCCGCGTTGGGTGTCGCCAGCGGATGAGCGCCTCGGCCCCCGAGATCAGCCCCGTCTGGCTGTGGACTTGAGGCTGAAAGTACAGGACGAATTGTTCCTGATCCAGGGCGCGGCGCAGCTCGTTCTCGAGCATCAACCGGTCGACAGCTCGCTCGTTCATCGAAGGGTCGTAGAACTGGAGCCTGTTCCGGCCCTGCTCCTTGGCGTGGTACATGGCCGCATCGGCATTCCGGAGCAGCGTCTCGGCGTCGTGACCGTCGTTCGGAAAGAGACTGATGCCGATGCTGGCCGTGGCCACGATCTCGTGCCCGTCCACCGTGATCGGCTCCCGCAGCCTCCGCAGGATGCGGCGGGCGGCCGTATCGGCGTCGAAGTCGTGATTCAGATCGCCGAGGACCAGGACGAACTCGTCGCCGCCGAAGCGGGCGATCGCGTCTCGCGGGCTCTCCAGGTCCGAGCTGCCCACCCGGCCTACCGGATCGCCCTCGCGGACGCACGCGCGAAGACGCTCGGCGACCGATTGGAGGATCCGGTCCCCGGTGGCGTGCCCCAGGGTGTCGTTGATCCGCTTGAAGCGGTCGAGGTCGACGAAGAGGATGGCCACCCCCCTCGTCCCTCGTCGCCCCCGCGCTACCGCTAGGCGAAGCTGTTCCACCAGGAGCCGCCGGTTTGCGAGTCCGGTCAGCTCGTCGTAGTGAGCCAGGAACCGGGCGCGCTCCTCCGCCTCCTTGCGCTCGGTGATGTCCTGGACGGTGCCGACGATACGGGCGCGCTGGCCGTGCTCATCCGACAGCGCCTCGGCGTGCTCGTGCATGTGCCGCACGGTCCCGTCGGGCCAGTGAACCCGGAAGTCGACCTGATACGCGATTGCCTCATCAAGACGCTCGCGGGCGGTCTGCACCGCCTCTCGGTCGGCCGGATCGATCCGGTCTCGAAGGACGTCGAGGTCTTGGACGACCGTGTCGCGCGGGAGCCCGAAGAGCTGCGACAGCTGGTCTGACCAGTGGAACTCGCGGGTTCGCAGGTCTCGCTCCCAGTGCCCGAGGCGGGCGATGCGCTGCGCGCTCGACAGCCGTGCCTCGCTCCGGCGCAGGGCCTCCATCGTCCACCGGGCTCGGAGCATGTACCGAACGCGCTGCGCCAGGACCTGCCACGGAGTGCCCTTGGTCGCGAAGTCCGTCGCGCCCGACTCGAAGGCGTGGGCGATCGAGGCGACGTCGTCGAGCCCGGTCAGCATGAGGATGGGGATGTCGAGCCCGCCCGGAAGCTCGCGGATCCTCCGGCAGGCCTGGAAGCCGTCGATGCCCGGCATGCGCGCATCCATGAACACCAGATCGGGCCGCTGGGTCTCGAACAGAGCGAGCGCGCTCTGCCCGTCGTTGGCCTCCACGACGGCAAAGCCGCTCAGGGTGAGCGCTTCGCTCGCTAACGTCCGGCTGAATGGCTCGTCGTCGACGACGAGCAGCACGGGGCGCCCGGACGTTCCCTCCGGCGGGGTCATGGGGTGTCGAAGACGCAAGGGAAGTGCCAACGTATCGACTGTCACGCGGCCGTTGGGCTTCATCCGGTTGATCCCGCGGCTCGCTGGCAGGAGGCGCACCCGCCAAACGGCACCGCAGCAGCCCGCGCACGGCCGAGACCCACCGCGGCCGCCTCCCGAGGCGACTCCCCG
>JBIOXZ010000057.1:0-15675 GCA_044869895.1 Actinomycetota bacterium
CGGCCATCTAGCTAGGCCACTTGGCCCGCTGTCGGCCCCACGACCTCCTTGAGCCGCCCCGTCCGCACGTCGTAGACGAATCCCGAGACAGGGATATCGTCGGCGACGAACGGGGACTCCCTGATCCGGCGGACGTCTTCCACCACGCTCTCCTCGAGATCCGCGAACGTCAAGAACTCGATGCCCGACGCGTCGGCCCCCGTCTCCTCGGTGAGCCTCCTTTGCAGCTCCTGGCTGGTGAAGGTGAGCATCCCGCAGTCGGTGTGGTGGATGACCGCGAACTCCCTTGTGCCCAGGAGCTTCGAGGAGATGATGAGCGAGCGAACCGCATCATCCGAGGCCCGACCTCCCGCGTTTCTGATGACGTGAGCGTCTCCGATTTCAAGCTCCAGGAACCTCTCGGGGTGGAGCCTCGCGTCCATGCAGGTGAGCAAGGCGACCCGCCTCGCCGGGGGCATGGGGAGGTCCCCTTTCTCGAACCCCTCGGCGAACCGGTTGTTCGCCTCCAGCAGCTCGTTCAGTACAGACATTCTGATCGCCTCCTTGGCAGACGGTGCACTTCCTACCCTTCCGACCGTTCCCCTGTGTCGCCCGTCGGGGAAAACAGAAGGGGCCGCCGTGGCGGCCCCTTGAGTCAGCTGATGGATGTCCTATGACCGCACGGCTACCTCGCGCTCCCCGGGCGAGCGCATGGGCTCGGACAGCAAAGGCGAGAAGGGATCATCGCTCCAACCAAACCGCAGCATCGCGTGCGGATCAATTCCGATCACTCCAGTAGATTTTCACCCTTTCTAAGCCGCCCGCGGACACCTGTCAATAGGGCCTTCGGACGGCGTGGAGGGGAAGGAGAATCGCCCGCAGCGGCGTCTCAGGACTGGCAAGGTCAGACGCTACTGACTGGGCGCGGCCGGGGACCTAGTCGAGAAGCTCCTTCGAGTACGGCAGGTCGGTCTTGTAGATGGTCTCCAGGTACTTCAGGCCGGCCTGGTGGTCCTCCTCCGAGATGGCCTCCACGGCATCCCTCGGCACGATCACCTCGTACCCGTGGAAGAAGGCGTCGGCGGTCTGTGCCGCAGGCAGATGTTGGTGTGCTGGCAGGTCAACACCACCGTGCGAACCTCGAACTGCCTGCCGAAGCGCACCTGGTGGACGTCCGGCGGAACGGCCGGCAGCGTCGCGTCCGCCTGAGTGGCCCGGAGGTCGCTCGCGCGCTGGAGGGGTTGGCGGCGATCGCAGCACCCTCGACGGATGTGCACTCTCTCTCCGAGGCGACCGCTCGCGACCAGCTCGCGGCGGCGCGGACGTGCTACGACCACCTCGCGGGGCGGCTCGGCGTGGCGGTCACCGAAGGGCTCGTACGGCGGGGCGCGGTCGTGGCGCAGGGAGCCGCGTTCGTGATCTCGGATGTCGCTCGAGACGTACTCGGCCCCATCGGGATCGATGTCGAAGCGGTCGTTGGCGGCCGAAGGTCGCGGGTGCTCGGTTGCATCGACTGGACCGAAGGCCAGCCGCACGAAGCGGGCGCCCTCGGCGCGGCCGTCTGCGCGCTGCTGCTGCGCGCCGGGGCGATCCGAAGGCCCCGCGGCACGAGAGCAGTCGTGTTGACGGAGCCGGGTGCGGCGTTCCTCGCGGAGCACCTAGGCGTCAACACTTGACGGGGAGCACAGATGCGGGACCCAAAAATGCCACCAAACGGGACGCCCTGGGCGGGCGACCTCTACATGCCTAGCGCTGGAGACCGGGTCCCTACCGAGGTCGGCGAGCTGCCCCACGACGTCCGGCTGGTGCGAATAACGACCAGGCGGTCGCAGGGCTCGGTCCGCAGGACGAGTTCACCGGAGGTAGGCCCATGATCCGCGACGAGTGATTCGGGGCCGCGGGCCGTGGGCGTTCGGTCAGAACGCCGACCGTCACGGGCGTTTCGAAACGGTCCCGGCGGTGGCGGCCGTCCTGAAGCGCCACACGAGCTTCGAGACGAGCCGGTTTCCCGCGACATCCCTCGCCCGGGTCGACACGCTCGCTCGGTATCTTGTCGATGCCAAGAGCGACGCGGACGGCAGGAACGTCATCGTCCTAGCGGACCACGAATACGTTCCCCGCACCGACGCTCCATTCGATCGGGTCAGCACGAACGCGGCCTCCGTCCGTGCTGCGTGCATCGGTTCGCTGAACGTGACGGTCACACCGGTTGAGGTTGGGACACGAGACGCACCGGCGGCCGGGGTCACGCCGACGACCGAAGGCCGAGTGACGTCTGGGAGGCGGCCCCACGCAAGGTACCCGAAGTACCGCCCGCTGATCGGATCACGCGGGTCGCCGCGGAAGCCGAAGCCGCCCGACGCGGTGCGCTGCTCGGCTTCCGCGCGGACGCGATCGATCACTCCCCACGTCGTAAGCCCCGCGCACGGCCCGCGGACGCGGCCTTCGTCGAGACAGAGGGCCGTGACGCCGGTAACGTGCGGTGCCGCCATGCTCGTTCCGGACAGAACGCCATATCCGCCCGGGAGTGTCGACCGGATGCAGACACCGGGTGCGGCGATCGTGTGTGCCGCCCCCGCGGCCGTCGCGGCGAAGTTCGAGAACGTCGCCGGAGTATCGTCCTGCTGCCCGGAGAAGCACGCGGGAGGGGACCCGTTCGCGCCCGGCCGGCCATCGCTGTCCGACATCGCGGTGACCGTGAGGACCTCCGGGTACGCCGCGGGCACGGTCGGAGCCAGCGGGTCGTCGAAGTCCCACCCGTCGTTGCCGGCCGCGACGACGACGACGACGCCGGCGTCGGTTGCTGTGCAGATCGCGAGATGCAGAGGATCTGTCGTCGGGCAAGCCGTGACGGGGAGCCCGATGCTCCCGAGACTCATGTTGACCACGCCGATGTCATTGGTCGGATCGCCGTCGGTCCGCGTGCCGACAACCCAGTCGAGGCCGCAGATGATGCTCGCCCACGTTCCCGAACCATGCGCGTCGAGGACCTTGACGGCGAAGACGGTCGTTCCGGGTGCCACCCCGGTCACGCCGGTCCCGTTGTTCCGAGCGGCGATCGTGCCGGCGACGTGCGTCCCGTGCCCGTTGTCATCGTCCGGTGGTGCGGACCCCGTGCAGTTCGTTCCCGGTCGGACGCTGAGATCGCGATGGTCGAGGTCGACGCCGGTATCGATCACCGCAACGTTGACGGCGCTGGCCTCCTGAACGATGGTCTGGCCGGCCGCTTCGATCCGACGCGTGCCCGTGGGTGGACTGTCCCCCGTCGCAAGCGGGACGGCATCGACCACCGCCGCGGGCCGATCCGGAACGACGAACGCGACGCTCGGGTAGTCGCGAACCGCCGCGACGGCCGCGGCCGACATACGCGCGGCGAAGCCCTTGATCGCATGGGAGAAGCGCTGTGTCGGCCGCACGTCGAGCGCCCTTGCCAGGCGATCTGTGAGCGTGCGAGGAGCCGCGACCGTGTCCTCGTAGACGACGATGTAACGACCCGGAAGACGCTGAGCCTGCCGCTCCTCTCCCCCGGTCGTCGGCAGCTCGAGCGGCCCGAGGCCGATGGCGCGAATGGACGAGACCACCGATGCGCCGGCGCCGGACTGCGACGACACGATGACCACCATCGCGATCGCCGCGACAACGGCGAGGAGCCTGCGGGCCATGTCGACGGCCTTTCTACCGATGCGTGACGGAGTCGGAAACGACCTCCGCCTCAAGGGGTGACCGCGACCGAGATCGCATCTCCCCGTAACGACTCTCAGATTGTTACCCGGGGCGTCGCTCCCGTGAGCCAGGCTTTCGACCATTTCCGGTACGTCGTTGGACATCCTCTAGCGGCCCCACAGGACGATCTAGTCATCTGTTCAGACGAGCGATGCGAGCGATCGTCCAACAGTCCTACGGAAGCCCGGGACATCGTCGAGACGTATCGGGGGACATCGTTCCACGTTTTAGCCGATGGGCACCTTGTTGGCGTTGTCGGGCACCTACTTGCGCGGCAGTTCGTGTCCTCGCTCGATGTCTTACCGCCTCATCCGCAGCCCACAGGAACACTCTCAAGGTGGAGACACGGGTTCAAATCCCGTTAGGACTACCAGGGGAAACGCATCGTCGGAATGCCCGTCTCCACCCTGGTCAAGGTGCAGACACGGATATGCGCTACGGGCGAGAGCGCCGGTCACGGGGTGCTTGGCGAGCTTCAACAACCTGATCTCGTCCCGCATCTGTCCCGCGAACGAACGAGAAACGTCGCGGAAGGGATCCGCAGGGTCGCTCGTGCATGGTTGGGGCTGGTGCATCTAGCCAGCATCAGACTCAACCCTCACGAAAGGTCGTGGTGTCTGGCTCACGTGAGGAGCAGCCTCCCAGCGGTCAGCCAGTAGTAGACGACGTAGGCGCCCGACAGCAGCAACAGGCCGGCGCTCAGCGTCGTGACGATATGGACGAATCCCCGAACTCGCTGAAGGACGCCGAAGCTCGCCACACCGGCGACGACCGTGAGGACACCCAGCGCCGCAGCCATCCCCGCTCCGTACAAAACGAAGGCGATCGGGGCGCTCCAACGCCCGCTCGTCGCCGTCGCCGTCCCCATCAGGGCGAGGAACAGAGGCAAGGTGCATCCGAGCGAGGCAGCGCCGTAGGCGAGTCCGAACGCCGCGTATCCCCGAACGCCGGAGGAGCTCGCCGCCATGCCGACTCGGGCCGCCAGTCGGCCGGGAAGGCTCGACACGACCGGTCTTCCTGAAAGGACCAGCCCCCCGATGAGCACGAGCACGACGCCGACACCCAAGCCGATCCAGGGAAGGGACCGGACGATCAGGGCGGAGCCAAGCGAGAACACCGCCCCGACCGCACCGAACAGCGCCGTGAAGCTCGCGCCCACCACCACGGCGACCGAGACCGACCGGGACAGGCGGGCATTGACAGCTGATCCGGTCACGTCATCTCGGAGGTACAGGCCGAGGTACGCCGGGACGAGCGCGAAGCCGCACGGGTTGAACGCCGCGACGGCTCCGAGCGCGAACGCGTACACCCACCAGACCTCACCCGCGCGCGACGCGGTGTTGCTGATCGCCGAGGAGATCCTCTCGACGAAGACCACCGGCGCACCGCCGGTGGTGGGCGAGGTGAGCCCAGCGATCACGGCCACCGCAAGAACGAGCGCCGTCACGGCCCCGGCGAGGACCGTTCGGCGTGTGGACCGTGCATGGATGACGCTAGCCATGAGGCCTCATGCGGGTGACCGCTTCGCCAGGAGCGGCGTGATGGCGTCCTGTAGCGCCGAGCTCTGACCGATGATCGTGCCGCCGGAGCTCACGACCGGCGCGGGGACGTCCGTCCACGTCGCGTCCGGACCGAACAGGTAGTAGACGTCCCAGGCCGGCGCTTGGCTGTGATCGACGTTCTCCGCGAACCATTCGCTCGAGAGCGCCGAACGGTCCCAGAACTGGGTGACCCTCGGATCCGGAAGAACGCGACGCGACACGTCGGCCGCCTGGCTCGTTCCTCCGAGGAACGGAACCCAGACCGCGTAGACGCGGACCTCTGCTGCCGGCTCCGCCTCTAGGATCTCCCTCTGCACCCAACTGGCGCCAGCGAGGCACGTGCTTCAGGTGGGTGACATAAGCAGGATCAACCGCACCTTGCCGGTATCCTGATCGAACCGCCCCTGGAGCTCCGAGATGCTCGAGAGCTCCTTGACTCTGGAGGAGGGGGCCGATCCCTGCGTGCTCTGAGACGCGCATGCTGACGAGACCAAGGCGAGTGCGGCGAGCATCGGCACCAGGAACCGGAGCCGTCCCGCGCAGAGTGGTCGGTACTGCCTGTTGCGCGCCTCGATCACGATCGACCCCCTCAGTCGAGACCGTGCCCCCTCGCACGTCGCTGGATCTTTCGAGCGAGGCTCATCCCGCCGAACGTGACGAGAGCCGCCCCAGCGATCGTGATCGGCCAGAAGCGGATGATGGCGCCAAACGCGGTCGCGACTGCTCCACCGGCGAGCACGACGAGGGCCGGGAGCGCGCAGCACAGTGCCACCGCCCCGAGAGCGGCCAGCCCGCCGGGGAAATTGCTTTCAGCCATCGGGAGCCACCCGAAGCTTCCGGCGAACGTGCACCGTGTCAACGAAGAGAAGGGCGAGGCTCCCAGCCATGATCCACGGCCTCCATCGGAAGATCGGACATCGCCTCCTCACGCCGCGCAGCACGAGAGCATCTCGACGTCGGTCGTGAAGCTCTGCGCGGTGAGCTTGATGCCCTCGGCCATGGTGAGGTACGGGGCCCACGTCTCCGCGAGATCGGAGACCGTGAGTCCGAACTTCACGGCGTACACGCCCGCGAGGATCGCATCACCCGCGTTGTCAGCGAGGGCGTGCACCCCAAGCACCTTGCCCGTTCGCCGGTCGGCCACGATCTTGAACAGGCCGCGGGTGTCGAGGTTGACGCGCGCCCTCGGGACGTGGCGGAGCTCGACCACCCGGCACTCGCACTCGTAGCCAGCCTCCTGCGCCTGGTCGTCGGTGAGCCCGACCGCGGCGATGTTCGGGGTGGTGAACGTCACGCGTGGGAGCGCCGAGTAGTCGATCGTCCCGGTCGCATCGGTGATCGCGTTCTGTGCGGCAAGCGTCCCTTGGGCGGCCGCAACGTAGACGAACTGCGGAGCCCCCGTGACGTCCCCCGCCGCGAAGACGTCTGGGTTCGTCGTGCGAAGCGACTTGTCCAGCACGAGTCCGCCACGGTCGTCCAGCTCGATCCCTGCGGCCTCGAGGTCGAGGCCACCAAGGACCGGCCGGCGGCCCGTCGCGACGAGGAGCTCATCTGCTTCGAACGTGACCTCTCCCGAGCCCGCCCGGGCGATCACCCTCTTCGGGAGACCCCCCTCGACGCGCGTGACCTCCGCCGCGGTCACCACCCGGATCCCATCGTCTTGGAGGATCCGTGTCAGCTCCTCGGAGATCGCCGGTTCCTCCATCGGCGCGATCCGGTCGAGCGCCTCGACGATCGTCACCTTCGAGCCGAGGTTCGCGAACACCTGGCCCAGCTCGAGCCCGATGTAGTTGCCGCCGATCACGACCAGCGACTCCGGGAGCTCGGAGAGCTCCATCGCCGTCGTCGATGTGAGGTATCCCGCCTCGTCGAGGCCGTCGATCGGCGGCTCCCAGGGCGCTGATCCGGTCGCGATCACGAATCGCCGCGCAGAGAGCTCACGCCCGTCCACTTCGAGCCGATCGGTTCCTGCGAGCCGGGCGTGCCCGTGCACAAGTTCGAACCCGTAGCTTGCGGCGAGGTCGACGTACTTCTCCTGGCGGAGCTCCTCGACCACCTCGGCCTTCTTCCCGATGAGAGACCTCATGTCGGCTTCGCCGTGCGAGGTCGGGACGCCGGAGAAGGGATGACTGCCGGCCGCATCAAAGACGTGAGAGGCCGCAAGGAGATGCTTGGACGGGATGCAGCCGACGTTCACACACGTGCCGCCGATCGTGCCCTTCTCGATGAGAGCCACGTGTGCGCCGAGCAACGTCGCTCGGATCGCGGCCGCGAACGCCGCGCTTCCCGCGCCGATCACGGCGAGGTCGTACTCGAAGGTAGCCATCAATTCATCCCTTCCCGTCTTCGATCAGCGGACGCCACTCGGCAGCGCCGAGGTCGGTCCCCTCCTCGAGCGTCACGACGCGCCCCGCCACGCCGTGTTCCGCGCCCGACCGCTCGGCCGAGGATCGGCCCTCGAACAGGTTCACGTTCGGGCACCAGTCCTCGTTGGGCCGCCTGCAGCACGACTGGTCCGCGAGGAACAGCACCGCGTCGGAGCCGACCGGTCGACCGCCTTGGAACAACACGTGGATCTCAGCGCCTGAAGACGGCGAGCGGGTCGCGAGCACCCCGTCGGCGCCGAGCGCCCCGAGGATGCCCAGCGCGTCGTAGGCGCAGTTCGTCCAGCGCGGATCGAACCCGATCAGGATGTGATGCTCGGTGGGATCGGTGTTCAGGCCGGCCGCGGCCGTGACCCGTCCCTGCTCGTCGATCCGGGCTCGCCCAACCTCGACCAGGTGGTGGATGGCCAGCCGCACCGATGCCGGATCGATACCGAGGTCCGGCGCCGAAGCAGGGTCCCACGGTCGACCCGTCGCGAGGATCTCCCGGAAGGCGGCCGTCCGAACGCCCCGATCCGCATCGGTCAGACCGGTCGTCAGCTCGTCGCGGCCCTCTGCTTGAGGGCTGTGCTCCCGTTCGACCGTCATGTGACCTCTCCCATCAGGGTCAGATCCACTCCGGCCCGATCCGCTTACAGGACGCCAGATGGTCGCAGTTCGGCTCGGCGAGCGACGCGGCGAGCTCGAGGATGCTCGCGACGCGCTCGTCCGAGATGCGGTAGACGACGGTCCGCCCGCGACGCTCCGAGTCGACGAAGCGGCACCACCGCAGGCACGCCAGATGGTTCGAGACCCGGCTTTGCGGCGCCCCCAGCAGATCGACGAGCTCGGAGACGGTGCGCTCGCGTTCGAGGAGCGCCTCGACGATCAGCAGTCTGGTCGGGTCGCCGAGCACCCGGAAGTATCGGGACAGCGCCTCCGTATCCGTGGTCGAACGCGGCAGCGTTCCCGCGCCAGCACTCATCTGCGCTCCCCCGCCAGCGACGGGAAGTTCCGGGCGTTGACGAGCCGACCGAGCTCGAACGCGTCCTCGAGCGATAGCAGGAAGGTCCCTTGGTGTTCGGCGGTCCAGGACTCGCCGGCGTCCCGCGATGCAAAGAAGTGCACGAAGTGGCAGAAGCTCTGGATGACGTCGGCATCGAACGCGGTGCTCGGGAGCAGGAACGAGACGACCGCCTGCGGGTGGGAGGTCTCACGGACGCCGTCAAGCCGCACGACGAGCGAGATCGTTTCCTTGGTCACGGGGCAGGTGGACTCCACGCCCGCCTCGGTGCCGAGGATTCCCGGAAGGAACAGCGTGTCCCACGCGCACCAGGCCAAGAGCCGTCTACCCTCCACCTCGATCGCGTGCGTCGGGACGAGCTTGCCGATCATGAGCCCCCAGAACCCGACGACGTCACCACGGTCGTCGCGGAACACGCCCGGCCACGACCCGAGGAGCCGCTCGACGAGCTCGGCGCTCTCCCCGGCGCGCTCGGCGACCTCATCCACCGGAGCCGGAGTCCCCTGGGCGAGCCGTCGATAGGTGGCAAGAGCGACGCGGCGCGAGGGTTCGTCGAAGTACGGCTCGGCCCTCGCCACCGCCTCGGCCAGCGTCTCGAGTCGGTCGTGGGCGGTCTGCATCGCACCCTCCTCGGCGTATTAAATTGCAACAGGCTTTCCTGTTTATATCGCTCCTGGGACGGAACGACAAGAGCCAATCTTCAGTGCCTAACGGGCAGCCCGACTTCAGGCTCGCCGGCCCGGGCCGCCCTTCTGCGATGGATCCTAGGAAGACTTAAGCCCGGCCAGCATCAGCGCGAGGCCATCTTGGAAACAGCGGTCCGCGTCGCACTCGGCGATCATCGCCACCGCCGCCGATGCCAGCTCGGGTGCGGTCCCAGTCGGCAGGGACTGGCCGAGATAGAGCAGCAACTCCTGCTGCGTGAGCGCTCTGCCGCGATCCGGTCCGCACTGCACGCCCAACACGGACACTTCAGCGGAGCCGTACCCCAACGCATACGTGAGGATCGAGCGCAGGACGGAAGCCGGCTCTGGGATCCCGGCGGTCAGAAGGGCATCGAGATAGGCCCGGTAGAGCTCGAGCTGCGACCGCGGCAGGCTCGCGCATCGCAGGACGAGCGGCGCCGTCTGTGGATGGCGCCGGAAGAGATCTCGAACCGAATGGGCCAGGGTCCGAAGCGTCTCGGTTGGTTCGCTCCCACCGTCCGGGAGGGCGATCTCCTCCCACAGGAGCTCGGCGACGCCGACGAGCAGGCCGTCCTTGCTCGCGACGTGGTGGTGGACGGTCATCGGGTCGACATCCAGCTCCGCACCGAGCCGGCGCATCGTGAGCGCGTCGAGGCCCTCCCGATCAGCGAGGCCGAGCGCCGCCTCTAGGACGGTTCGGCGATCAAGCCGGCCCCGAACGGCGGTGGCGGTCATATCTCCCAGCTCCTTCCGGGGTTGACGCTTCTCGTGACGGCTCCTATGGTACTGGGCTACAGCGTAGAACTCAAGCGTAGGGAGGAGGTCCGATGACCGGTCGAGACGAAGCGGCGGTCGAGGTCCGGGACCTCGTGAAGGTCTATCCGCGGCCCGAAGGCGGAGTGATCCGGGCCCTGGATGGCATCACCTTCTGGGTCGGGGCCGGCGAGTTCTTCGGGTTCCTGGGCCCGAACGGAGCGGGGAAGACCACCGCCCTGGAGATCATCGAGGGGATCCGCAGACCCAGCTCCGGAGAGGTGCGAGTGCTGGGCATCGATCCCCGCCGGGAGCTGGACAAGGTGAAGCGGGTGATCGGCGTCCAGCTCCAGGCCGCCTCCTACTTCAGCCTGCTCACGATCGAGGAGATCCTCGAGCTGTTCGGCTCCTTCTACCCCAAGCGCCGCCCGGCGGCCGAGCTGCTGGAGACGGTCGGCCTCGCGGACAAGCGCAAGGCGTACGTCCGCCATCTCTCCGGGGGCCAGCAGCGGCGGTTCTCGGTGGCGGCGGCGCTCGTGAACGACCCCGAGGTGATCTTCCTGGACGAGCCAACGACCGGGCTGGATCCGCAGATGCGCCACAGCGTGTGGGAGCTGCTGCGGCGGCTGAACCGCGACGAGGACAAGACGATCGTGCTGACCACCCACTACATGGAGGAGGCAGAGCTTCTGGCCGAGCGGGTGGCGATCATCGACCACGGTCGGATCCGCACCGTCGACAGCCCCAGGAACCTGATCGGGACCCTCGACGGCGTCGGGCATATCGAGTTCACCACCTCGAGCCGGGTGGACGACAGAGAGCTGGCCGGGCTGGCCGGGATCACCGGCGCGAGCGCCAAGAACAACGGCGACGGGCCAGGGGCGGTCGGCCCGACCGTCTATCAGCTGGATGTGACCGAGCCGAAGACCGCGGTCGGGGCCCTACTCGACTGGTCGAAGGCCCGGCACGTTGACCTGCGGGGGCTCGAGGTGATCCCCGGGACCCTCGAGGACGTGTTCCTCCAGCTCACCGGCAAGGAGCTGCGGGAGTGAGGAGCGAGCGATGAACGGAACCCTTCGGATGGCCTCGGCCAGCACCAAGCAGCTGCTCCGCTCAAGCGAGGTGATCACCACCATGGTGGTCTTCCCCGGGGCGCTCCTGGTGATCCTGGCGCTCTTCTCCGACCTGCGGTGGGAGTCCTCGGGGGGCGCGGTGCCGCTGATCGACTTCTGGGTGACCGGCATGGGGGTCCTGGCCGTCGCCCTGGGCAACGGCCACGCGTTCCTTTCGACGATTGCTAACTACAAGGCCGGTGGAGTGCTCAAGCGCCTGTCGGTGACCCCTGTCTCTCCTGCTCAGCTGATCCTGGGAGAGGTGATCCCCCGCACCGCGTTGGGGATGGTCACGATCATCGCGTTCCTGGCGGTGGGGCAGGCCCTCGGCGCGAATATCCGCCTCGAGCCGGGCATCGTCGCGGTCGTGCCGGTGATGGTGATGGTTACGGTCATCGGTCTGAGCGTGGCCTTCGTGATCGCAGGGCTCACGCGGACCCCCCAGAACGCCAACGCCCTGGACAGCTCGATCAGCTTCCCCCTGTACCTGTTCACCGGCGCGATGTTTCCCCTCGCCGCCTTCCCCGGATGGCTCGCGGCGGCCGCTCGGTTCATCCCCTACACCGGGCTGATCGCGACCGTGCGCGGCATCGTCATCGAGGGCCGACCCCTCACCGACTTCGGGCCCGAGCTGGCCATCGCCGCGGCCTGGATGGCCCTGCTGTTCGTGGCCGCCGCCCGAGCCTACCGGTTCGTCACGTGATGGAGGTCGCGATGCTGACCCCTACCGTCCCTCTGTTCCGTGCCAGCGGGAAGATGATGCTCCGCTCGCGCGGCGTGATCTGGGCCGTGAGTGCCGCCTCGGTCCAGGTCGCGGTCTTTGGGGTGATGAAGGACCTCGGGTTCGGATTCGGCACCCGGAGCCTCGACTTCTTCGACTTCGCCCTCCCCGGGATCGCCGTGTTCCTGGTCATGTTCCAGCTCCAGGACATCACGGTGGCCGTCGCCTCCAATTACAAGGCTCGGGGCATCCTCAGGCGGCTCGCCGTCACGCCCGTGTCCCCACGTCTGGTGATCCTCACGCAGATCCTCTCCTACGTGGTGCTTGGCATCGGGGCGGCGGCCGTGGTCCTGACCGTCGGCAAGCTCATGGGCGGCAACCTGGCCATGACCGCGAACCTGTTGTGGCTGGTGCCCCTGATCGGGATGGCCGTTCTCACTGCCCTCGCCATCGCGTTCGCCGTGGCCGGGCTCAGCCCCAACCCCCAGACCGCGAGCAACGTCGGGGTAACCATCTCCTTCCTGCTGTTCGCCCTCACCGGGGCCATCCTGCCGGTCCAAGCACTGCCCGGTCCGCTGCCCAACATCGTTCCCTATGCCGTGCCCCAGACCGCGCTCATCGAAGCCATCCGGGGGGTCGCGCTCACCGGTGCCGGCATCACCCACTACGGAACCCAGGTGATCCTCGGGGCGGGATGGCTCGCGGTGGCGCTCGTGGTCGCCATCCTCGCCTACCGGTTCACCGACGAATGATCCACGGATCGAGAAAAGAGCCCACCAAACGCCGAATTCAACCTCCGTTGACCCGTCTCGGATCAGGCGACGCCGGCGAAAGCGCGAGCCTCATCGCGATCGCGGCAGTCACGCAGGGCGACGATCCGACCATCGCGCAACGTGAGCACCACGTACCTCTCGGGCGATCCCAAGAACAGGCTCAAGAGCCTGGTGGGAGCTGTGGGCCGGATGGTCTCGCGCTAGGACCCCCACGGCGCCGTCCGCCGGCGAGCACCGATTGGTCGGCGCGGAGGACGCAGGCAAGGCCCCCACCGTGGGCTCAGGTTCGTCGGATCCCGGGACTCGTCGACTCTCGGACGAGGATGTCGATGGCGCCGGCGACCTGACGCGAGACCTCCGAGTGCAGCTCCACGTAGGCGACCCATTTTCTGAATCCACACGATGCTCTGAGCGGCTTCGCGCTCGTTTTCCGTCAATCTTCGTCAACATGGACGGAGGGTGGTGACATCCGCCCGGTCATTCCGATCCCGCGAATATCCCGCACGAGGACGAAAAACGAGGGGTAGCGACCCAAGTCAACACGGAACCGAAACAGCAGTTCAGAGGGTGTCGCGAAAACCCCCGATGAGATCGCTTCGTGAGGTCTTCTCCGAGAGAATTACATGGACGTAGTTTTCGAGCTCTCGGAGGGATCCCGTGGCCTACAACTTCGTTCACTGCGACAGGGACCAGCCGTTCCTGATGCCGCCGAGTTTGGACGACTGGCTGCCCAAGGACCACCTCGTCCGGTTCGTCATCGCGGTCGTGGAGACCCTCGACCTGTCGGCGTTCTACGCCAGGCGCCGAGAAGATGGGTGGGGCCGAGCGGCCTACGACCCGAAGATGATGGTGGCCCTGCTCATCTACGCCTACGCCACCGGGGCCAGGTCCTCACGCCTGATCGAGCGGCGGTGCGTGGAGGACATTGCCTTCCGGTTCATCGCCGCCAACGAGACCCCCGACCATGCCACGATCGCCCGGTTCGCCAAAGACCACGAGCAAGAGCTGGCGGACCTGTTCGATCAGGTGCTGCGCCTGGCCGCCGAGGTCGGACTGGTCCGGGTCGGACTCGTAGCGCTCGACTCCACCCGCATCCAGGCCAACGCCTCGCCGGGGGCCAACCGCACCGAGGACTGGATCCGGAGCGAGGCGGAGCGGATCATCGCCGAGGCCCGGGCGACCGACGAGGAGGAGGACCGGCGCCTGGGCGAGCGCTCCGACGCCGACATCCCCGCCGAGCTGGTCGAGCCCGGAAGCCGCTTGGCCCGTCTTCTCGCCGCCAAGGCGAAGCTCGACGCCGAGCAGCAAGAGCGCCGGGCCGCCTACGAGGCCAAAGTCGCTGCTCGCGAGGAGTACGAGAGGCGCACCGGCAAGGGCCTGACTGGGCGTAAGCCCAAACCGCCGGAGGAGCGGGCGAAAGACCGGGACCGCTCGAAGTTGGCCAACGTCACCGATCCCGACAGCAGGGTGATGTCCACTGCGAACGGTGGGTTCCTGCAAGGGTTCAACGCCCAGGCCATCGCCACAGAGGACCAGATCACCGTGGCCTGCGCCGTCACCACCGACCGCAACGACGTGGCCCAACTGAAGCCAATGGTCGAGCAGGCGACGCAGAACCTGGCCGGGGCAGGGGTCGGCGGGAAGGTCGGGGTGGTGGTGGCCGACGCTGGCTACTCGAGCGAGGACAACCTCGCGCTCGAAGACTCTCTCGGCGTGGAACTCGTCATCGCCAGCAAGAACCGGAGGCGCTCAGAAGCCAGCTCCGCAACCCCGCCTCGCGGCCGGATCCCCAAGGGCCTCTCGAAGAAGAGACGCATGGAACGCAAGCTCCGGACCAAGCGCGGGAGTCGCCTGTACCGACGGCGCGGCGCATCCATCGAGCCGGTGTTCGGCCAGGCTCGACAACGCGGCGCAGGGCGGTTCAGGCGACGCGGCCTGTCGGCCTGCAACTGCGAGTGGCGCTTCGAGCACGCCGTCCACAACCTCTTGAAGATCAGGACTTCGGGGACGTGGACGGCGCCCGGAGCAACGCCGTCTCCGAGATCAACCTCGGGGAAGGGTTCCTTCCGCTCGGCTCGCATCTTCGCCTGCTGCTGCTGGAGTCGCTACTGAGGTCCGCCGCTTTTCGCGACACCCTCTCAGCGGCCGTTTTCGCGCTTTGCCGCAGGTCGCAAGCACGGCCCGGGCCACACTCTCAAGGTGGAGAGACACGGATTCGAATCCCGTTGGGAATGATCTCTTCCGCACCCGGGGATCAGAGCCTCTACCGACACCCCCCAGCGGGTGCGTCCCGCAGGTTGCTATTACACATGGCACTTCAAGAATCAGCCTCGCTGTTCGTGCCGCTCTGTTCCCCGGACCGTCGCGCGACCAATGCGGGACCACCGCGGGACACATCTCTTCAGAGTCGGCATCCGACTGCCCAGAATAACCGGCTGACCTGCCGGTTTCCTCGTGGGGCGGGGAGGACTCGAACCTCCGACCGACGGATCATGAGTCCGCTGCAGCGGCTTCGCCGACCTGCGGGATTCGCGCGAAAGGGCGTCTGAGCAGGGCTTCTTGTGCTCGACCGCTCGGATGACTCCGGTCGTTTCCCGGTCCGTCGCGGGGCAGACGCGGGGCAGCTTGTTGCCAATTCCCATGAGAAGGCCCGCGTTGCCATATCTCATGAAGGCGCAAGCTGACTGAACTCTCGACGGAGAACCGAAGCGCCTACCTAGGAGCGGCGGTTCAAACGATCCTTGCTGGCCTAGGAGCCGCACCCCCCGGAGCGCCTGATGCCCGAAGGGGCGGCGCGCCTCGACCACGGCCGACCGAGCAACGTCAGCGCACTCGACTGGATCAGCACGGCGAGACCGGTGAGCGTGCGCTCTGCTTTGGGCGCCGAGGCCAGGCTCTGCAGCGCCGTCCAGACCGCGTCCTTGACGTCCGGCGTGACGCGCACGCCTTCGCTGGTCAGCAGCGCCGTGATCCATTGCAGGGCAAAGGCGATCTCGCCCG
>JBIOXZ010000058.1:0-2332 GCA_044869895.1 Actinomycetota bacterium
GTGGTGGAGATCCCGAACGTCGGCTTGAACATCATCATGTACAGGATGGCGAGGAGGCCAGCCCCTCCGATCGCGGCGATCCAACCGGGACGAGGGCCCTGGAGAACCCCGGCGAACTGGTCTTCGCTCACCGCCTGGGACCCGTCCGCCATGGCCCTGGCCACGAACCGAACCCGCCGATAGTAGGGTCTCGCCATGCCGTACATGGCGACGCTCACCAGGACCAGGATGGCGATGGCCGCCCAGATCCACGCCTGGGACCACCAGTGCCCGAGGAACCCTGCCACGATCCCGCCCAGGAGCAGGACGCCCAGCGAGTAGTAGAACGCCGAGATCGACGAGGCCGAAAGCTGCAGCAGCTCGTTCACTCGCTGTGGATCGCGTTCGCGGCGCACCCGGAACATCACCGCCATGGAGACACCGTGGGCCGCCAGGAACCCGAATACCCCGACCAGATGGACGAACACCCACCACCGGTACACGAAAGCGGTTTTCCTCGCTCGTAGCTACGACGACGAATATGGCGATGTACTGAGCGCCCTCGACGAGGGCCCGTCCATGCTATCGAACGGGGCGTCCTCGGGCCCTGGCCCATTCGACGAACTCGGGCAACCCTTCCCCGCGGTCGAGCGCGATGTATTCGTCGGCGAGGGTTCGGATCTCGTTGTCTGTGAATCCCGCCTCCCTGAGCGCCGGCCTGGCCTGGTTCGCCAGGAGCCGGGCACTCTCCACTTCGGAGGCTTCGGGCTGGGCATGGCCGGGTTCAGCCGTCTGTCCGTGCTTCTCGGGCTCCAGCGGGCCGGGAGGCTGGCGGGCCGGGTCCATGCGAAAACCATTCCCGAGCGGAGTCGTCCTCAAGCCCCCGCCCAACGCGACCGCCGTGACGAGCTGCACTCCGGCGATGGCGAGCGGGAGGAGCAGGTACCAGGTGAAGCGACGGGGCTCATCGACAACGGCCAGCCCCAGGAAGAACCCTGCGAAGGCGAACCACAGCCCCACCCGAGCCGCCGCGTGGAGGGAGTACAGCGCCTGTTCCCGCCAGGACGTCGCAACGAACTCCACCCGGAGCCATCTCGCCAGTGAGCGGATCCCCAAGAGGACGAGGATGCCCGCGATCAACAGCTCGGGGACGGCCACGTATCGGGGCGGCTGCGGAAGCGGGGGCGCGGTCGGACTGGTAGCCAGGAGCAGTCGAGCCGGCATCACGCCCGTCTCACCGAGCGCCTCGCGATTCTGCCAGCAGCTCCACGACCCGCTCGTCGGTGACCTGAGGGAAGGACTCGTACCACTGCCCCACCGCATAGAACGGCTCGGGAGTGGCCAGGACCCGGACCTCGTCGGCCTCCTGCTCCAGGCGGTGCACGGCCTCCGCCGGTGCGACGGGCACGGCCAGCATCACCCGAGCCGCTCCGCGAGCCCGGGCCCATCGAAGGGCGGCCACCGCGGTCCCTCCGGTGGCCACGCCGTCGTCGATGGCCACCACGACCTTGCCTTCGAGGGGGACCGGCGGGTTGTCGCCCCGATACGCCGTCGACCTCCGGGCGATCTCCTCCTGTTGAGCCGCGATCTCATTTCGAAGATAGCTCTCGTTCACCGCCAGTACGCGGATCAGCCGCTCGTCAAGGACCTCCACGTCTTCGGCCACAGCTCCCAGGCCGAGCTCGGGGTTGCCGGGGGCGCCCACCTTGCGAGGGATGATCACGTCGAGCGGAGCGCCCAGGGCGCGCGCCGCGACGGCCGCCACCTCCACCCCGCCTCGTGGGATGCCGAGGACCACGACGTCCTGGCCTTTGAGATCGGACAACGAATCGGCCAGTCGGGCTCCCGCTTCCTCCCGGTCGCGGAACATCGGACCGCCCCCTACGGAGAACATGGGCTCAGGGAGCCTCCTCGCGCGTTTCGCGTTCCGCCTCTCGCTCTTCCATCTTCTTCCGTTTGTCGGGGATCACCCGTTCTGGCGGAGGCATCGGCTTTCGGATCCGCCGGTACGCTTCGAGCGGATCGTCTGGCTTGCGGCGTTTGCGCGGTCGCGGCACCAGGCCAGGATATGTGACCTCGCCGAAAGGCCGCTACGATACGGTCCACCACTGAGCCAGGGGAGGGGAAACGTGGTCAACGCCTACATCCTCATCCAGACCGAGGTCGGGAAGGCGGCCCAGGTGGCCAAGGAAGTGGCGGCCATCAAGGGCGTGACCAGCGCCGAGGACGTCACCGGCCCCTACGACGTGATCGTCCGCGCGGAAGCGCGCAACGTGGACGAGCTCGGCAAGCTCGTGGTGGCGAAAATCCAGGCCGTGGAGGGGATCACCCGCACCCTGACCTGTCCGGTGGT
>JBIOXZ010000059.1:0-4421 GCA_044869895.1 Actinomycetota bacterium
GATGACCACAACGGACAATCGAATCAAGGGCCACGAGGACCACACCCACAAAAGGGCCGCACTCGGGGCTGCCCGCTCTCGTCTGCGCGCACCTGTAAGAACCTCGGGGTGCGGAGTGAGGTCGTGAAGGTGAGGCTCTCGGCCGGCGAAGACTTGCTCTCTGTGCAGCGGCTGATGGAGCACTCTCGCGCCTCGACGACGATGGATCTCTACGGACACCTGTTCGAGAAGGCGACGAAAGCGGAGGAAAGGTGGCGGCGCATCTGGAGATGTTCGCGGACGCATTCGCGGTCGAGAGCGTTTGGGTAAGGCCCGGTCAGTTCGGCGGTTGCCGGTGGTGTCCCGGCAGTCCCCGGCAAGGGCGGAACCCTGCATTTGAATCTGGTTTCGGGCTAGCGGGAAGCAGCGGGAACGGCGTGCACCGCTTCGACAAGCTGGGGGTCACTGGTTCGAGCCCAGTACCGCCCATCGCTTGAACAGAAGCCGTCGCGGAACGATCGAGGTGCCTTCCGGCGCCTCGATCGTGCTAGGGCGACGGGTAGTCGATGGCTGCGGTGACCTCACCTCCTCCGCGAACCCGGCTAGCAGTGGCCGATAGCCGTGAAGCCGACGGGATTATTCGGCTCTTGAAAAGCAGAAAGGTTCGGGGTTCCCGTGTGGACGTTCTGGTGAAACCCGAAGAACCCTTGGGCACTCGCGGGATTCGTACAAATGTCAGGGCCCACCGAAAGCAGCGATCCGTCTGGCTGAACGATGAAGTGCTGGTGGGGGAAGATCGGGGGAGGCGGATCCGCCAGTGCTCCTCCCGACGTCCCAAGAAACGAGGCCGAGGCGATCAGCAAGAGCGCGGTTCTCCGCATGGTTGTCCACTCCTCTCCCCTTGATGCGAAATGCAACGTGGAGGCCGAGTATCTCAGCTCGGCTGCCCGCCGTACAGCCCGAGTGTGGCGAGGCGACAACGATCGGGAGGTCGCGCTCTGCCACGGCCGAAGTCGTTCTTCGTCATCCGATGAGGGATCTCGTGGTCGACGACGACGGCTGCCGGATTCCGGACGAGGTAATGGGCGCAGATGGAGGCGTTTTTTGGCGGAGGGAGCCCCTGCGCTACGCCGAACGCCGCATTTCGATGAACTCCCACTCGCCGCCGTTCGTCCAGTGCGTGAAGACGCGGACGGGAGCGAAGCCGGCCCGCTCGTAAACCGTGATCGCCCGGCGGTTGAAGCTGGCGACGGAGAGCGTGAACTGCTTGGGCGCGAAGCGGCACCGGGCGTACTCAAGCCCCGCCTCGAGGAAGCTTTTCCCGAGACCTTGTCCTGTCCATTCGGGATGGAGGCCGAGGCCGATCTCGAGCCTCGCGCCGTGGGGTCGTTTGTAGTGGAAGAATCCGATCAGGCTGCCGGCCTCGTCCTCGACCGCGACGTAATCGTCTCCTCGCGCCGTCGGGTCGAGCAACTCGGCAAGATCATCCGGATCGGACGTCCAGTCGTATAACGAGAACGGGTCCGGGTAATGCCAGCGCGCGATCGCTTCCGCGTCCGCCTGGCTCATCAACCTGAAACGGAACGCCACCAGTGGCTCTTCGCCATCCCTTTCTCGGGTGCCGCCACGCGTTTGGGGATCATCACACTTCGATGCTGCAGGCGGAAGGAGTCCGGCTCGTACCCCCTAATGGGCATGATCAGGCGTGCTTCTCGGCTTCGCGTTGCTGCTCCGGCGGGGCGTTCCACTCTATGCGGCCGGACCAGAGGAAATACACGAGCACCGCTAGCACGGCCGACAGGACGAGCGCGAGCAGCAACGAGTCAAAGGACGGAGCGAGCTCCGGCTGATACAGCACCGACGGCGGCAGGAGCTTCGCCACTGGGATCGTCGTGATGCCGAGGAGGAACTGGAATATGGCGGCGCTGATGCTCAGGGGAGGGATTTCCTTCTCCCTCCTGCCCCACCGCACCACCACCTGAACGACGTCGATGTCCGGCCGCGCGAGCCCCGCCCGCGCCAAGGCGGCCGAGATCGCGAGGATCGACCAGGCGAGAGCAAGCACGACCGGCACGAGAGCAGCCGAAGCGGGACCGAGACCGTCCTGCCAGGCGGCGGCTGCCAGACAGACGAGTCCGGCGACGAACCGGGCAAGGCCGCCCCAATGCGGCAGCAGCAGGGCCGACCCTGCCAGCTTCAGGTCGGTCCGATCGCTCGTCTGCAGTTCGGCGATGGGGAGACGCCAGATGTTCGGCGAGAGTACGTTCGCCAGCCCCGATGCTGCTTCGATGACGCCGAACGCGCCGATGAACTGCCAGCGAGACCAGGGAGCCAGACCGCCGAGCGCGGTCACGGTGAGGATCACGCCGATCAGGTTCAGAAAGGAGAGCAGGAAGACGAGGACCAAGCCTCGGAAGGCCCGTCCCGACCCCTGCTTGGCCTCTGTGTCGTCTCGCGGTTGCTGCATCGTCTGCGCTCCTGCCGATCATTCTCCGGCCAGCGCCCCTGCTTCGGCAAAGAGACCGGGCCCGGAGGGCGACAGCCGTTGCGCGGTGTGTGGCGGTGCTGCACGCTTCCGGTGATGGTTCCCGAAGCGCGGCTCGACTCGACCGACCACGGACTCCTCCCGAGCGGGGACGGCTGGTTTGTCCTCAACGCGCGCGATGCGCGCTGGCGCCACGGGGAGGGGCGCGCCGCCATCTGCGAGTTCGAGGGCGAGCCTGACTTTTCGCAGCTCGGGATCAATCTCAGCGTCCTCGAGCCAGGCGAGCCGATGGCGATGTACCACTGGGAGGCCGATCAGGAGGACTTTCTCGTGCTCGCCGGCGAGGCGCTGCTAGTCGTCGAGGGCGAGGAGCGCCCGCTACGACGGTGGGACCTCGTGCATTGTCCTGCGGGGACAAAGCACGTCATCGTCGGGGCCGGAGACAGGCCTTGCCTGGTGCTCGCGGTCGGGGCGCGGAACCGCTCGACCGGCCCACACTGGGGCGGCTACAGCGTGGACGAGGCGGCGCTACGCCACGGCGCGGGCGTCGAGCAGGAGACGACGGATCCGAAGCAGGCATACGCGCGTTTCCCGAGCCGCGAACCGTCTCGGTACCAAGAGGGCTGGCTTCCGGAGTAGAGGCTGAGCGCGCCGAGAAGGTGTCGCCGTATTTGGGAGTATTGGTGCTCACCGCGAGCGCGTCCCGGCGCGCGCGCCCACTGAAGGCTCGGGCGCCTAGGCGTAGTCGCGCCGCAGCTCGATCGTCGAGCAGTGGATGCCGCCGCCGTTCTTCTGGATCTCGTCGTAGGGAATCGCGATGACCTCGATCCCCCGCCGCTCGAGCCGGTCGAGGGTATGCGGACATCCGTCGGAGCCGAGTATCCGGCCCGGGCGGACGGCGAGGCAGTTGACCGCCCACCGCTCGGTCTGTTCTCGCCAGATCGCCTCGATCCCGAGCTCGCGCAGCCGGTCGAGGAACCAGTGCGGAAGACCGGCGCCGTCTACGAGCGCCTTGTCGGCGTCGATCATCGCGAGATGCCCGTCCAGATGGATCGAGAGCCCGGGCAGCGGGACGACGATCAACTCGATGCCGAACGGGCGCAAGGTTTCCTCGAGCTGCCGTGCACCCTCGTCGTTGCAGCGGATGGAGGTCCCGAAGGCCGCCACCTTCGGTGTGAGCTTGACGAAGGAGCCGCCCTCGACCAGCCCCGTGCCGGCGATCGTGCGGAGGATCGGGATGCCGAGCCCCGCCACCGCCCGCGATACGCTCGCCTCCTCTCCGCGGCGCATGTGCGGAGCCATCCTCGCCACGACCAGCCCGCCCGGAAGGGAGAGCAGCGGATCCCGTGTGAACATCGCCTTGCTCAGCCGGGGCGGCAGTGACTCGGCAACGTGCACCTCGACCCCCTCCGCGCGCAGGGCGCTCACCAGCCCGTCGTGCTGCTTCCGCACGAGGGCGAGGTCAGGCGGCTCCGCGCTCGTCCAGTACCAGCATCCCTCGGGATCGACGAGCGCCTGCACCGACGGATCCCAGGCGTCCGCGGTGATCTGCTCGAGCTCGCGGCCCGGGCGGCGCACGAGGACGTCGCGAAGGCGTGAGACCTCGTCCACCGAGCCCCATGGGACGCCCCACACCCGCTCCAACTCGCCAACCTCGTGAAACGGCGGCGTCGGAACCGGCGGAAAGCGCCCCTGGTGTCCCGAAGCCGCGGAGAGCCCTACCCCGTCGTGGGTCGTCGCCATGGTGTTCGGAACTCTAGGCCTCCACGGTCGTGTGGCTCAAGCGGGATAGCATCGCTCCGATGATCGACCCACAGGCGCGCTGGCGCGGAACCGGCAAGCCCGACTACCCCGGACTCCTCACCTACGGCGGCATGCCGTACACGGAGGATCCGGAGGAACTCGCGGCAGGCGACGTCGCCGTCCTCGGCGCCCCGTTCGACGACCTCGTGTCCGA
>JBIOXZ010000060.1:0-6738 GCA_044869895.1 Actinomycetota bacterium
GGGGAGTTTAGGGAGTCGGAGGTGGAGGCCGGCCGAGGCGCATCCGAGCCCCCCACACGGTCACCAGCCACAGGGCCTCGACGATGATCCGGCGGGAGATCTTGGATCGGCCATGCTGGCGTTCGCGGAACGTGATGGGAACCTCGCCGAGCGCGTAGCCGGCCTCCGAGGCCCGCAGGACGAGCTCGATCTGGAACCCGTAGCCCTCGGAGCGGATGGGATCGGCGGCCAGATGGGCCAGGAGGTCCCTGCGGAACACCCGGAAACCGCTGGTGGCGTCGTGCAGGGGGAGTCCCAGCCATCGCCGGGCGTAGGCATTCCCGGCCCGGGAGAGCGTGAGGCGGGTGCGGCTCCAGTTGGTGACGGAGCCCCCGGGGATGTACCGGCTTCCCACGACGAGGTGGAACCCGTGGGCTGCGGACCGCAAACTCGGGAGCTCCGCCGGATCGTGGGACAGGTCGGCGTCCATCTCCACGACCAGGTCGTATCCCTCGTCCAGGGCCCTGGCGAACCCTTCCCGGTACGCCCCGGCCAACCCGGCCTTGGCCGGACGCTCCGCCAGGCGCACGCGGGACTCCCCCACCGCCATGGCCCGGACCACCTCGGCCGTGCCGTCGGGGGACGAATCGTCCACCACGAGCACGTCCACGGCGTCCGGGAGGGCCAGCAGACCCCTGATCACCGCCTCGATCGTCGCGCGCTCGTCGTACGTTGGGAGGATCACGAGCGTCCTCGGTCGCTGTGGGAGCGGCTCGACCGGACGGGCCGGTCGCCTCCTGCGTCGCCGGGCGAGCAGCAGCCCGGCCGACAGCACGAGCGACGCCCAGGGCACCCAATCGCCGAACCGCGTGTACAGGGTGCGCCCGGTCGACACCTTGATCCGGTGGCGAAGGATCGCTGGCTCGAACAGTCCGGTCTCGGCCACCACGCGGCCGTCGGGGTCGATGAACGCGCTGATCCCCGACACAGCTCCGTGCACCACCCACCGGCCGTTCTCCACCGCTCGCAGCTGGCTCATCAGCAGGTGCTGCCGTGACGCGGCGGTGAACCCGTAGGACGCGTTGTTGGTCTGAACGACCAGGAACCCGGCACCCTGGGCGATGAGGCTGCGGTCGATCGAGGGGAAGCTGTTCTCGAAACAGATCACGTCCCCGAACGTGATGCCGTCGAATCTCAGCGGGTGGATCCGCTCCCCCGGCGTCTCATCGTATGGGATCTGTTGCAGCGCAGAGATCCACGAGAGTTTGTCGCGGAACGGCACGTACTCACCGAACGGGACCAGATGCACCTTGCGGTACTCCCCGATGAGGCGCCCGTCCCCCCCGAACAGTAGACCTTCGTTGTGGAAGGCCCCATCGGGTCCCTTCACCACCGCCCCGGCCAGCGTCGGAACGCCCACGTCCCGGATCGCCCCGGTCACCTGGGTACGGACGTTCGTTGCGCTGGCCCCCGGGTCGAGGGCGCTCTCGCCCCAGACCGCGAGGTCCGGCGGATCGGCGGCGAGCCGGCGGTGCAAGGCCACGTTCATCTCCGCCACTCGCTGGTCCTCCTGTACGGAGGGGAGACCCCGGGCCCGACGCACGTCCACCTGGACCGCCGCCACGTCGAGGGTTTGCCCGTCGGCCCGAGGGATGGGGATCAGTCCGGGGGAAAGGCTCAGGATGAGTGCGATCCCCGCCAGGATCGCGGCCGCGGTCGGTCTGCTCCGAGCTCGTTCGAAGGCGAGCATCAACAGCCCGGCCACCAGGACCACCATGAAGGAGACGCCCCACACACCCGTGACCGAGGCCAGGCGAATCAGGAACGGGTTGCCGGTCTGCGTGGACCCCAGCTGTCCCCATCCGAACCCGCCCACCGGCCACATCCCTCGGAGCCACTCCTGGACCGTCCACAGGGCCGCCAGCCCGGCGACGGATCGGATGGGCCGGTCCCATCGCCACACGACCGGCGCCAGGAGACCGAAAACACCCAGGTACGCCGCGCAGGCGAGGGTTAGCGCCCCCCAGGCCAGCTGCCCGAACTGCCAGATCCAGTACAGGACCGCCCCGAAGTACGCGACCCCGAAGGCCACCCCGAGCAGGGCGCCCCGCCAGGGACGAACCTCTCGGACGAGCCACAGGAGCGGGATGGGCGCGAGGAACGCCAGTACCCCCAGGTTCGCGGGCGGAAGCGCCAGGGACAGCAGGAGCCCGGAGAGGGCGCAGGTCACAAGGGCGATGGAGGGCCGGACGGCCGAGGGGCTCAGGCGCAGTCGCGGCAGAGCATCTTGGTCTTGTCCTTGAGCTGGCTTCGGTGCTTCACCAGGTAGCACTTCTTGCATATGAACTCGGTGGGCTGAGGCGGGACCACCTTGACCGCGAGCGGCTCCAGGCGCTCCTCTCGGGACAGGCTGAGGAGGGCGTCGTCCTCCTCTTCCTCGCCTTCCCTGGCCTCCTTCTTGACCAGGAGGTCCTCGATCGACTCGACGTCTTCTCCGTCGGCTGCGGCCGCCGGGGCGGGGACCTCCTCGGACGGTGCCTCGGAGTCCTCGGCCTCCTCCTCGACCTCTTCGTCCTCGAGGCTCTCTTCGATGTCTTCCATGTTCCCTCTTTCCGGCCGGGGGATTCTACTGCCGGAAAACCTTCCGGCAATCCCTTCCGCCGCCTAAACGCGGCCGGCCCACTGCTTGTTCCCACAGGGGGAAAGGAGGTAAACGAGAACGAAGGAGATAGAGCGAAGGAAAATAGAAGGAAGGAGGACCCAAGAGACCTTTGGGGCCACGGCGCCGGGGCGCCGAGTTCTCTACTCAGCCTCTTGGGTCCTCGCCGCGTCGGCGCTTCGCGACGACGCGGCCGTACTGTAGGTCGGCCGGTGGACGGGTGTCAAACGAGTTGGCCATCTCGGACTGCCAAAACTCACGCTGCGTACACGTCGCGGCCCAGCGACACCGTGAGGACGGGGCGAAGACCTCGCACCGAGTCGGCCGCCATGGGATCCACCTCGTACGCGGCGAAATCCGCGTGCATCCCCGGAGCCAGGCTCCCCTTCTTGTCCTCCTGATGGGCCAGGCGGGCGCTACCGATCGTGTACGCGCGGACGGCCTCCTCCCGGTGCAGCCGTTGGGCGGGGTCGTGGTGGCCCTCGAAGGCGGCGATGCCCGCCAGGGGGTCGATGATGGTGATCGGGGAGTCCGAGCCCGCGCCGACCTCGAGCCCTCGGTCCAGGAGGGTGCGGAAGGGATTCATCCCCTCGGCCCTCCCCCGCCCCAGGCCTTGCTCGTACAGGCCACCGGGATGGCCCCACTCGGCATCGAAGGAGGGCTGCACCGAGATGGCCAGCCCCAGCGCGGCGGCCCGCTCCACCAACCCACCGTCGGCCATCTCGAAGTGCTCGACGCGGTGACGGCGGGCCCGGAAGTGGCGCCGCTCCCTGCTGTCCAGGGCCTGGTAGACCCGCTCCCAGGTCCGGGCGACCTGCTCGATGGCCGCGTCGCCGATGGCATGGACCCCAACCTGGAGCCCGGCGAGGTGCGCGCCGTGGAAGAACTCGGCGAGCTCGTCGTCGCCGAAGTAGCCGGCCCCGCTCCCCTCGCGGTCGGCGAACGGCTCGAAGAGCCAGGCCGTCCGGGCCCCGATCGACCCGTCGACAGGGAGGTCGCCGCCGATCCGGCGAAGGCCGAGGTCCAGGACCCGGCCGACGTCGGTGGTGGCCACGTACGGCACCACGTCGAGGGGCAGACGGGCCCGGTGCCGAAGGAGGATCTCCAGGTCGCGCATGCCCCGCTCCTTCGGCATGGACATCTCGTGGATGCACGTCACGCCGTGCGCAACCGCAAGGCTCGCCGCCTCAAGCTGCAGCTCCTCGATGTCACGGTCCGCTAGGTGCTCCTGGAACCAATGACGAAGGCGAACGTTCGCATCGCGCGTGACCGTGCCGGTCGGACGGCCCTCGGCATCGCGCTCCGCCCCCTGCGCCTCGAGAGCGCCGGAATCCTCCAGCCCTCGGCGGTTGGCCAGCGTCAGGTGGCCGTCCACGCGAACGACCGCGAGGGGCTGCTCGGTCACGCCGTCGAGCTCGTCGATGGTGGGGAGCTCCAGCCGGTCCCATTTCGACTCGTCGTACCCATGGACCAGGACGGGGCCGTCCTTGTCCTTGACCACCTTGCGGAGGATCTCGATCAGCTCCTGCGGTGACCGGGCCGACGCGACCTCGGGGGCCTGATGGTGAACGCCGGTGCCGGTCAGGTGGACGTGGGCGTCGACGAAGCCGGGGATGATCGTGGTCCCCGGAAGCTCGACAACCCGGTCGGCCTGGGGCGGCTCACCCGATCCGACGCGCTGCACGTGGCGCCCGTCGATCAGGATCCACTCCCCTCTCGGAGGGTGCGACAGGGTGTGGACCATTGACGCCCGGTAGAGCGTGCGCATCGGAGCGCCGATGATAGCGCGGGGTCGCCGGCGAGACCCTTCCACCACCGACCGCGGCGGCGATCTCGTGGGGCCGGTCGAGGATCCGGGTCTTCTCCGGCGCCAGCGACAGCCCCTGTCCCTCGAGCCATCGTGCGAGGGACTCGAGCCCCGCCAGGGCCTCGAGCCGACCGGGAGCGAAGATCCAGACGTCGTCCACCCACCGCAGGTGCCGAACGCCGGCCGCCCGAAGTGCCTCATCGGCCCCGGCCAGCACGGCGTTGGCCAGGACCGCGGACGGGTTCGGCCCGATGGGAAGCCCCGGAACGCCAGAGGCATCGAGCGCTTCGAGGATGGCGGTCACGCCCCGGACATCGTCCCTCGCGCATCCCAACTGCCAGAGGGTTCGCCCGACCAGGTCGGGGCCGATCGACGGATAGCACCGGCGGACGTCGGCGGCGACGAACGCCCCGGCGCCGAGGGCCAGATGGTGTCCCCACCGCAGGAACGCGTTCCACGCCGGTCGCCACGGCCGGAGCGGCAGGCCGATCGACGGTGTCCCAAGCGTCGCTCGATTGGCAACCACCTCAGGGCCGAGTGAGGCCTCGATCGCCGGAGCGACCGAGGCCACGAGCGTTGCGTACCGCGCTTCGGTGGGATGGTCGAGGAGCGAGAGCCACCGAACGCCACCACCCCGCTTCGGCGACCCGACGAGCCGCGCGCACGGAGCGAACGTTCGGTTCGACGACACCTCTCCCCTTCCCTGGGCCCGGGAGAGGTTCGGCCGCGTCGGTGTGCCACGGTTTGTACTCGGCGAGGGACCCGGGCCGCAATGGGCCGGCCGGGGGGTATTCCCCTCACCCGGGGTGGCCGGTTCGTATGATGTGGACGTGGTCGACGATCGGGATCGCGAGATCATCGCGGCACTCCAGGAGGACGCTAGGGCGACCTATGCAGACGTCGGGCGGCGGGTGGGGTTGTCGCCATCCTCGGTCCACGAACGGGTGCGCAAGCTGGAGGAGACGGGGGTCATCCGGAACTATCGCGCGGTGATCGATCCCGAGGCCCTGGGCCTGTTCGTGACCGCGCTGGTCGCGGTGACTCCCCTCGACCCCACGCAGCCGGACGACCTCCCCGAGCGCGTGGAGGACTTCCCCGAGGTGGAGGATTGCTTCAGCGTGGCGGGGGAGTCCAATTACGTCTTGAAGGTGAGGGTTCGGACCACGGGCCACCTCGAGGAACTCATCCGTAGGCTCCGGGAGAAAGGCCAGGTCCAGACCCGGACCACCGTGGTGCTCTCGACTCCTTTCGAGTATCGGCCGCTCAGCCCATAGGCCCCGGACTGCTCGTCCCTCCAAATCCGCTGCTCCAGGGCGTACACTCGTGCAAACGTTCCCGGGCGAAGCCCGGCCTCACCCTCGGGGGTCGAACCCATGGAGCAGTATCGGCGATACGTGCGCTGGGCCAAGCGCGCGGCCATCTTCCTCTTCATCTACGTGGTCGTGGGGTACCTGTTCCTAGGCGTCCAGCCGTCCGACTCGCTCCTCCACCCTGGCGCGACCCTTGCGACGTACCGGATGTTCGTGGTCCAGCTGCTCTTCATCTCGATGTTCCTGGTGGTGCAGTTCGCAGCCATGTTCTGGTTCCTCATGCGAGGTACCTACTACACGCTCTACCCCGGTGAGTACGACAAGTCCTTCGACGATGTTCGCGGCCAACCAGCGGCCGTCGAGTCCTCGAAAGAAGTCCTGCGCCTCTTCCAGGGGTTCAAGGACTTCAAGCAGATGGGCGGCTACCCGCCCCACGGCATCCTGTTCGAAGGGCCGCCGGGCACCGGCAAGACGCTGATGGCCAAGGCCATCGCCGGCGCCTCGAATGTGCCCATCCTGGTCGCCGACGGGAGTCGGTTCCAAGCGATGTTCTTCGGCATCGGGAACATGAAGGTTCGGCGGATGTTCTCGCGAGCCCGGGCCATGTCGGACAAGTACGGGGGCTGCGTGATCTTCGTCGATGAACTCGATGCTCTTGGCGGGACCCGGGGAGGCATCTCACAGCAGTCCATGGAGTACGACAGGCCGTCCGGGCCCCACAAGATCATCGCTGGCATGGGCATGGGCGGCGCGGGCATGGGCATCGTGAACGAGCTGCTGGTCAACATGGACGGGTTCGTGGCGCCGAGGGGTCTGTGGCGGCACGTCCGCCGGATGCTTGGCCTGGGTCGGCCGAAGGTGCCCTTCTACAACATCCTCGTCATCGGTGCCACGAACCGCGCCCTCTCGCTCGATCCAGCACTTCTTCGGCCGGGGCGGTTCGATCGGAAGATCCACGTCGGCCTTCCCGACGGCGACGGTCG
>JBIOXZ010000061.1:0-23791 GCA_044869895.1 Actinomycetota bacterium
GGCTCGCGATCGCGACGGCGTCGTGTATCTCCTTCATTCGGTATGTCAGATCGGTGCGAGAGGGGGGAGTTGAACCCCCACGCCCTTTCGGGCACCGGATCCTAAGTCCGGCGCGTCTGCCAGGTTCCGCCACTCTCGCGCTGTGAAAACGCTCACCAGCGTAAACGGTGGGAAGGCGGCCGGAAGCGGGTGAAGTACGGACCCGCGTGAGGCCCGTGTTGCGTCTGGTCCGGTACAAGCTACAGGGGCTTGCGCATCGAGAGCGTCTTGAGGTTCGAACCGGGCCACAGCGCACCACCTGTGCCTGTGCTCAGGAAGCCGGCTCGCTCGTAAAGGTTCATTGCGCCCGTCGCAGTACCATCACTTAAGGCCGGTGGGCTCAGCGAGGGAGAGGGCCCGAAAAATGGGCGGTGGGGGGCCACGCGAGCACCGGCTCGGCGCGAAATGGTGCCTCGCCGCCCTGCTCGTCCTCCTCACAGCCTGCACCGGCTCGGCTCGTCCTCCCTCTCATGCTGTCCTCCGGCCGAGCCCCTCGCCCCCTCAGGCGCACACGATCTACCGTCCGGCCAAGATGGACCGGATCGCGCATTTCCTTTCCAAGTACTGGGACGGCGGTCGAGGCGATCCGCTCGACGTCTACAACCTCGAGGTGACCCACTCGACGGCCACCGGTTGCCGGTTCGGGAGCTTCCATGCGTTCCACGTGGAGGGCGACCTCGCCTCCCACGAGACGCGGCACGACGCGCGAGTGCAACTGCACTTGAACGGGGCCGAGGTGGTGGGGTTCGGCCAGTATCGCGGGGACTGGTGGGCCGTGGCCGAGGATTGCTCCTAACCGCCCCCGTACCAGCCTCGACGGAGTTCGGAAATGGTGATTCCATCGGGGTGAGGGGGGTAAGGGATATCCAGGGAATGCGTGCTTGGAGGTTTCCCGCCTCGGGTGGAAAGGTTGCACGATGGGGATGCCGAGGACGATCCCGCACGAAGATGAGCACGAGAGCGTCGAATTGCCCGTGTCCCCACATGCCCCCCGCCAGGCACGCCGGTGGGTCTCTGAGCTGGGGAGCGAACTGCCGCGCGGCACGCTGGATCTCCTGCTCCTCCTGGTCTCAGAGCTGGTGACGAACAGCGTCCGACACAGCGGTGCTGTTCCGGGAGAGCGCCTTCAAATCGCGATGGAACGGGGAGATGGCACGATCCACGTGGACGTTCAGGACACCGGCCCGGGCTTCGATCGACGCAACCTGATTCCCGGCCCCCATGGCCTGCAGGTCGTCGAGTCCGGAGCCGATCGGTGGGGGATCGACAGGTCGGGCCCGACGACCGTGTGGTTCGAGCTCGACGTCGCTTGACCATCATCATCTCGGGATAATGGGCGTCGTGGTTCGACGGGCGTCCATGGTCGTGCTCGCTGGAGTCATGCTTCTCTCATGTAGGGGTGCTGAACCCAGGCCCTCGCCGTCGGCCTCGGTGCAGCAACCAATATCCAGGCCCTCACCCGCCACTCCGAAGCCGGAGCCCGCAGCCTGGGCCGTCGTTCCGTTGGAGCGGTACGTCGAGATGTGGAACACGCCCAACGACCCCAAGCCGGCGTTCGTCTTCGACAGTCGTTTGGCCGGCGTCGGACTCGGGCGGATGTTGGTCACGGCAGCGCGCGGTGACGGCAGCGGCGGTCGATGGCTGAAGGTCGAGCTCCCCATCCGTCCAAACGGAACGGATGCGTGGGTCCGTGACGACCAGGTCGAGGTCGTACCTCGCCACGACGAGCTCGTCATCGATCTGTCGAGCCGGACGCTCACGCACCTCCGGGAGGACGAGGTTCTGGACCGGTTCAGGGTAGGGGTGGGGCAGCCTCAGTACCCCACGGCGATCGGCACGTTCTACGTATGGCAGAAAGTGAACTTCGATCAGTGGTACGGGCCGTACGGGATCTACGCGCTCGGGCTCTCGGGGTTTTCCCCGGTCATCTCGGACTGGCCCGGAGGGGGACGGATGGCCATCCATGGCACCTCCGACCCGAGTGACCGTGGGCAGCGGGTGTCCCACGGCTGCATCCGCGTCTACAACTCGGACATGAAGACGCTCCGAAGCTTGCCGCTCGGTACCCCCGTGATCATCCGGCGCTAGCTCTCGTGCAGCACCCGGCTAGCCGCGGCCCAATCCCAATCCGCCCCACGCTTCGTCGAACATCGCATCCAGCTCGTCCAACGCCTGCCGCATCCGCTGGACCTCCGAAGGGTCGATCATCATGGCCACTTCGTCGAGGGCCCGGCGAGCTTGATCCACGCGTTCCTTGGCCTTGCCCACGGTCAGCCATTCGTCCCCGATCACCCGGGCCCCCGGGTGCTGCGCGACGAGCGCGGTCGCTTCATCGAGCGTGTCGAACGCCTGGTGGATGGCGCCATCCCATGCGACGAAGTACGACATCTGACCCCTCCCAAAGCTCGGGTGACGATGTCGGGTCTGGCCGACTCTACTCCGGACCGGATGAGGAGCCGGTTCCGCCGTTCGCGACCTCCGTACCCGAGCCTATCGTTCGGTCGAAGGTCAACGCGTAGACCTCTTGGCCCCTCGGGTATTCCTTCGTCGGCCGGCTCTCTCGGGTGGCCGTCATGCCGAGCGCCTCGTAGATCCCGTCCTGCTCGTCGTGGAGGTGCTCGCCGAGGTAGACGTTCGCCACGATCTCCTGCGGCCCCGCCGCGGCCGTTACCATCCGGACAGCACCGACCACCGGGGGACCGACCACCGTGAGCTCACCCGCGATCTGCACGAGGAAGCCCGGCCCCGCGTCGAGCCCGATCGAGAGTCCCACCCCGTCCGAGAGGTTCCGGGAGTTCCGTCGGAAGTCCTCGAGGACCCTGCTGTGGAAGAGCTCGATGAGCTCGTGCGCAGTGTGCGCTAGATTGCCGACGGCCTCCACGAAGCGCCGCTGATACTCCTCCTGGGGGTCGGGCGGCACGATCCAGTAGGCCAGGAAGCCATCACCGGTGAACTTGTCGAACCATCCGCCCGGGGTCCCGATGCCACGCCGCACCGCGCTCACGAACTTGTCCATCGTCCGAGCGAAGAGCTCGAACCGAACGGCCTCCTTCATGAGCGTCGTGGATTCGCGGATGTCCGCGGCCATCACGAACAGCTGGAGGGGTTCGCCGTCCACGATCCGGTCGAGCAGCTCGTCCCTGGGGAACCGCACCTCCCAGTCGGGTGGCGCGTGGACCGCCAGCAGCTCGGCGATCCGCTGGCGCTCTCGGTCCCGATCCGCGGGAGCGGACGCGTTCTCGCCGACCTCCGACACGGCCGGCCAGTCTAGCGGGGTCACGCGTTGAAGAACTCGGTCAACACGGGGACGAGGACGCCCGGATCGACGTCGTGGCCCTGACCCTCGAGAATCCGGACCTGGCCGTCGGGGAGAGCGGCCGCCAGCGTCTCCGCCGTCTGGCGCATCCACGGGAAGTCCGCCCCGCCGGCGATCACCATCGTCGGGACCTTGACCGATGCCGCCAGGTCCTTCGGGATCGAGTAGTCGCCCATGATCCGGGCGTCGTAGGCGAGGGTGTGCGCCCGCGCCTCCGTCGCCGCCCACCAGGGCTGCGTCCGCGCGCCCGCGACGACCTCCGGGGGCATGCCGATCACCTTCGTCATGAAGTATTCGACGGCGTCGCCCCGGCGACCCTCGGCGATCATCGTTTCGTACTGTGACACCTGGTCCTCGGGCGGCCGCGGCAGGTCGTCAGGGACGAACGGTGGCTCCCACAGCGCGAGCTTCGTGACCGGGACGCCGCTCTCGGCAGCGATCAGGGCGAGCACCGCACCGGACGAGGAGCCCCACAGGCATGCCGAGCCGCCCGCCGCCTCGATCACCGCGTCGATGTCCTCCGCCTCGCGCTCGATGGCATAGGGCAGGGTGTCGCCGCTGTCCCCGCGGCCCCGCCTGTCGTAGTTGAACACCGTGAAGTCCGATGCCAGCTCCTGTGCGATCGCCGCGTCGGCCGTCCGATCCACTGACCCGCCGCAGACCAACACCACGGGCGGCCCCGAGCCGAGCCGGTCGAACGCGATCGTCGTGCCGTCCATCGATGTGACCGTTTCCATGTCACCCTCCTCCTTCGTGCTGCGAGACCCTAGGCGAACAGGCCGTTCAGCCACGACCCCCAGGCACGCTCCGTCTCGGCCTGGTCGAGGCCGTCGATGAAGACGTGATGGCCAATGCCGGTCGGTCCGCCGAACACGCTGATGTGCATGAACCGGTAGATCCCGTCGTCCGTGCGAACACCCAGGAAGTCCCGGGAGAGCCAGTCCACCTCGCCCTCGAGCTGCGGGAGGCCCTCGGGCGTGAGGCGCACGCGGTCGCCGACCTGCACCGGCCCGCGGAGGCCCAGACCGGTGTAGAAGATCTCCCAGGCCTTGTCGCGATCCGGGACGAGGGGCCCGAAGACGCTCACCGGCGTGGCCGTCCGGCCCCGGAAGTACGTGAGATACACGCGGAGCTTGTCGAAGTACATCGGGTCGCCCTCGGAGAGACCCTCGTACTCGGCCTCCCAGTTCTCGCCGAGAAAGCCGCTGTGCACCCAGCGGACGACCGTGCTGCCCTTCTCGCGTCCCTCGACGAGGTACTCGAACGCGTGGAAGGCGCCGTCGGCACCCTCGGGCGTGCGGTAGGCGAACCGCGTGGGCGGCTCCCACGCCGTCACCGTCGCATCCTCCGTGAAGTCGCGCAGCGTGGTGCGGGTCATGCCGCCCTCCCGCGGCTCGATCTCGTTGCGGCCCATGAACCACGAGTCGACTCCAGGTCCCGTAGCGATCGCCTCCCACACATCCTCGGGCGTGGCGTCGACCTGGATGTTGTGAACGAGCTCGAATGGATGCGCCATCTCAGGACTCCTTCCTGTCGGTCTGGTTCCGTGGTTTGAGGCTTGGATGTACCGCCACGAACACCCGATGCTCGCGCCCCCCGTCCGCGGACTCGTCATGGTATTTGCCGATCAGCGCGGTGACCGCGGTCGCAAGCTCCTCGGCGAACGCGGCACGGTCGGCCGCCGAGGCGAACCGCACCTCGCCGTCCATGGCGAAGGTCGCGAGTCGCTTGCGGGCCCTCGTCGCGCCGGCGAGGAGCTGTCCCACCTCGCGGACCAGGCGGGCGGCGAGCGCGATCAGCCAGCGGGCCGACAACCGGTCCGGCGATCTGGTGGGGTCGGGCTGGACCGGGGCGAGCGCCGCCGGGGAGATCACGTAGGACAGCGCCGTGGCCTGGAGGAGCCGCTCGGTGACGTTCCCCTTGCGGCGCTCCTCCCGGAGCTCAACAAGCCCGTGGCGCTCCAGCGCCTTGAGGTGGTAGTTCACGTTCTGCCTGGGCAGGCCGAGCCTCGTGGCGAGCATGGTGGCCGTTCCGGGTTCGGCCAGCTCCGCCAGGAGCCGAACGCGGACGGGGTCCAGGGACACCTCGGCCGCCACAGGATCCTCGATCACCGCCAGGTCGAGCACCGGCCAATCGTAGTCACCGACGACTATTTTTGTCAAGACGAGGAATCCCGTCGGTCACCCTCCGGGCTCCCGTCGTCACCTGATCCGCCGAGAAACGGCCAGTCCAGAGCGGGCCTGCACCTCAGATGAACCGGCGGACGTCCTCGGTCGACGGCACGAAGTAGTAGGCGCCGGTGATCGGCCGGGTGTAGCGGGTAAGGGCGTCGCGGGCGCCACCGGCGAGCCCGGCCATGCTCTCGAGCATCGCGGTGAGAGGACGCTGTTCGGCGCTGAAGCCCACGAACATGGTGCCGTGGTCCGTGACGGTGCCGTAGGGCATGTTCCGCCTGAAGATCTTGCCGAATCGGTCCTGATCGGTGCTCGCGACGTGGGAGTCGGATGCCTTGTCCTCGAGCTCGACGCTGTCGAGCTTCGCTCGTCCCATCACGCGCTCCTGCCCGGCGATCGGCAGCGCCTCCCACGCGGGCGCGTCATGGACCCACTTCTGCAGGAGCAGGATGGTTCCTCCGGCACCGGCGGCCCGGCCGGGGATGAGGGCGATCTCTGGGGCATCGATCAGGCTGGGGTTCTCGGTCCCGTCGATAAAGCCGGTGAGGTCGCGGTCGTGCCGGTACGGCCAGCTCGATGTCTCGTCGCCCAGCGAGGCCAGACCACCGAGCTCGCCGATCGCCTGGCGGGCCATGTCGAAGACGACGTCGTAGGCGCTTCCGGAGAGCCACAGCACGGCGTCGTGTTGAGTGGCAGGCATCACGAAGCCGTCGATACCCATGAGGTCCGAGTTGAACCCCTCGATCTCCGGTGGCGCGTCGTCCGGCGCGACGTCTCGCCAGAGCTCGGGCCGGAACCCGGCGACCAGGTTCACCCCGCCCATGGTCGTCCTCGGCTCACGCAGGGCCGAGATGGCCACGACGAGAGCGTGCCCGCCGTGGGCAGCCGACGCGTCGAACTCGAGGTAGGCGTGCGATGCGGTTCCCAGGGCGAAGATCCCGCCTTGAGGAGTGCTCACTCGGCCGATGATGAAGGGACGGTGGCGGGGCGTCTACCCGTCTCCATGACGACCGGTCTGCGTCGAAACCTGGTCGGGCGTACGATCGGTCGACCTTCGCGGCTCGGGTAGGGGTGGAGGATGGCTCACGTCTCGCGCGGATTCCGGGGCAAGCGCGCAAAGGAGCGGGAGGCCGCCCAGCTCCCACCGGGCCAGTACCTGGTCGATGGCTTCCCGGTCCTCTCGGCCGGCCCCACGCCTCACACCCCGCTCGAGGAGTGGTCCTTCTCCATCGTCGGACAGGTGGCGGAACCGAAGACCTGGAGCTGGGAGGCGTTCGGGGCCCTCCCCAGCGAGGAGGTTCGTACCGACATCCACTGCGTCACGAAGTGGTCGAAGCTCGATACGACGTGGGAGGGCGTTTCGATCGACACGCTCCTCGAAGGCATCGAGCACCCCGCGACACACGTGCTCGCCTTCTCCGACGGCGACTACACGACGAACCTCCCTCTCGAGGACCTGGTCGACGGCAAGGCGTGGGTGGCCACCGTCTACGATGGTCGGCCGCTCGAGCCGGAACACGGCGGGCCGGCCCGCCTCTTGGTCCCGCACCTCTATTTCTGGAAGAGCGCGAAGTGGGTTCGGGGACTTCAGCTGAGGGACCACGACGAGCCGGGCTTCTGGGAGTCCTACGGCTACCACATATACGGAGACCCATGGCGCGAGCAGCGGTACGCGGGCGATTGAATTGGATGCTCGGCGAGGTCGTCGAGCTCATCGACGAGACCCCGCGAGTTCGAAGCGTGGTCCTGGACATCCCGGACTGGCCGGGCCACCTGGCCGGCCAGCACGTGGACGTGCGCCTGACCGCGGAAGACGGATACCAAGCCCAGCGCAGCTACTCGATCGCGTCGGCGCCCGAGGAGCGTCGTCTCGTGCTCACTGTCGAGCGACTCCCCGATGGCGAGGTGTCCTCATACTTGGTCGGTGACCTGCGCCCCGGTGACTCGCTCGAGCTCCGCGGTCCGATCGGTGGGTACTTCGTCTGGGACGCGCGGGTGGGCGGGCCCCTCATGCTCGTCGCCGGGGGCTCGGGGATCGTCCCTCTGATGGCCATGCTGCGCCATCGAGAGGCGTCCCGGGCGATGGTGGGCGCCAGGCTCGTCTACTCGTCTCGATCGTGGGAAGAGATCATCTACCGGGATGAGCTGGAGTGGCTGATCTCGCGTCCCGACGCCCCCCGGGTCACCCACACGCTCACTCGCAGCCAGCCACCCGGATGGACGGGGTATGCGCGCAGGGTCGACGGGGCGATGCTCGCTGAGGTCGCGTGGTCTCCCTCCGACATGCCGACGGCGTTCATCTGCGGACCGACGCCGTTCGTCGAGGCCGTCGCGAGCGCGCTCGTGCTCTTGGGATATCCGGCGACGAGGGTCAAGACGGAGCGGTTCGGGCCGACGGGAGGCTAAATGGAAGCGATGATGCGGGTGGACGGCAACGCGATGGGGGGAACGCTGAGTGAGGTGTTCGCCCGCGAAGTGACCTCGGCTCGGATGGCCTGCGACGGATGCGGCCGGGTGGAGCCGCTCGGAGCCGAATACGCGTACCTACAGGCTCCGGGGATGGTCCTGCGCTGCTGCCACTGCGAGCAGGTTCTTCTCGTGGTAACGAGAGCGAACGGAACCTTCCTCCTCTCGTTCCGCGGAGTGCGGTGGTTGGAGCTCCCGGCCGAGCCTTGAACTGGGGAAGGTAATCCGCCCCTACTGCGTGCGGAGAACGATGAGCCCGTTCCGTCGGGTTGTCATATCGTCGGGAGCCTCCTACGGTGGATCGTGAGGTCTCCGGGCGAACGAGTTTCGGGCAGCCACACTCCTGAGCGCCGGGTCGTGAGGGGGATGGCATGAGATCGGTGCAGAGTTCCGACGATCGTTCAGACGCACGCTCCCACGCCATGAAGGGCGCATGAGCGCCCCGTTGCAGCCGGGCACGCCAGCGCCCGACTTCACCCTCCCTTCCACGCTGAACCGGCCCGTGGGTCCAGCGGACTTCCGCGGCCGGCCCCTGATCCTGGTGTTCTACCCGGCCGACTGGAGCCCGGTATGCACCGACCAGCTGGGCCTGTACCAGGAAATCATGCCCGAGTTCCAGAGGCATGGCGCCGAACTGCTCGGCATCTCGGTCGACGCGGTGTGGTCCCATCTTGCCTTTGCCAGGGATCGGAACCTGCGCTTTCCTCTGCTGGCCGATTTCGAGCCGAAGGGAGAGGTGTCGCGAGCCTACGGGGTGTATCGAGCCCAGGATGGGACGAGCGAGCGGGCGCTCTTCGTGCTCGACCCGGCGGGGGTGGTGAGCTGGAGCTACGTCTCGCCGACCGAGATCAACCCGGGGGCGGACGGGATCCTGCGGGCGCTCGAGGACCTGGCGATGAAAGGGGTCACCTCATGAACGCCACGCAGTGGGAGTCTAAGCTGATCCTGCCGGTGTCCGAGGACCGGGATCACGTGCGGGGCCCCGCCGACGCTTCGGTGACCCTCGTCCAGTACGGCGATTACGAGTGCCCCTACTGTGGGGAGGCGTACCCCATCGTCAAGGACATCCAGGGGCGCATGGGAGAGCAGCTCCGATTCGCTTTCCGCAACTTCCCCATCGCCACGTCGCATCCCCACGCCGAGCTCGCGGCCGAGGCGGCCGAAGCCGCGGGAGCGCAAGACAGGTTCTGGGAGATGCACGATCATCTCTACGAGAACCAGCGACATCTCGAGGGCGACGATCTCCGCTCCTACGCTCGGGCGCTCGACCTCGATCTCGATCTGTTCGACAAGGAGCTCGCCGAGCACGTTCACGCCGATCGGGTGCACGAGGATTTCATGAGCGGCGTTCGAAGCGGTGTGAACGGGACGCCCACGTTCTTCATCAACGGATCACGCCATGACGACTCGTACGAGTTCGAGACGTTGCTCGGGGCCCTGCAGCACGCGGCCCAGATCGGTGGAGGTGCTCGAGATGGAGGATGAGGAGCCGCGCGATGCGGACGATGGTGACGAGCTCGAGGCCGAGATCATGCAGGCCGATCATGCCTTCGGAGCCGAATCGGTCGGCACGACCGTCGAGGAGGAGCTGGCGGGTGAATCCCTGGATCAGCACCTGGCCGGGGAGCGGCCGGACCGACCGAGCGTCGACAGCACGCTGTCCGTGGTGGACGAAGGCCCGGCAGACGACGAAGAAGAGCTCGTCGGTGAGGCGGTCGTCGAGCGGGATGAGTTCGCCACGCCCGAGGAGACGGCGTTGACGGTACGGGACACGGCGCCGGGCGCCACAGACCACGACGATCGCCACCCTGCGGACGGGGACTAGGCGAGTGTGCATCGGACGACGGTGAGGCCGAAGGGTTCATCGAGCCCGGAGAGCAACGCAAACTCGCATGTCGAGGAACCCACGTGGGTCGTCCGCGCCCTGGCGGAGGGCGGCTGCGTCGCTCCCGACGCGGAGGCCGATGCGCTGCTCCGGGCGTCGCGTGAAGGCGTCGTACCGATCGAGGAGCTGATCGCTCGCCGGCTGCGGGGGGAGCCGCTCGCCTGGATCACCGGGTGGGTGCGGTTCTGCGGGATCTGGATCCGCGTCGATCCCGGTGTGTTCGTGCCCAGGCCGCACACGGAGACGCTGGCCCGCCGGGCCGTCTCCCTGCTGCCGACCGAGGGGATCGCCGTCGACCTCTGCACCGGAAGCGGGGCGGTGGCTGTCGTCCTCGGCTCTGGCCGTCCGAGGGCCACGGTGGTGGCCACGGACGTCGACCCGGCGGCCGTGGCGTGTGCGCGCCGGAACGGCGTCGGTGCCCTGGTGGGCGATCTCGACGAGCCGCTGCCGCCATCGATCCGGGGCCGAGTCAACGTGATGACGGCCGTCGTTCCCTACGTCCCAACGGAGGAGCTCCACCTCCTGCCGAGGGACGTCCTCGACAACGAGCCTCGTCGCGTGCTGGACGGGGGACCGGGCGGAACGACGGTGCTCGTGCAGGCCGCGGAGGCCGCGGCGCGCTGGCTCCGCCCCGGCGGCAGCGTCCTCTTGGAGATCGGCGGCAACCAGGCCGGCGAGTTGGCGAGGACCCTGACGGACAATGGCCTCTCGAAGATCCGTGTCCACCGCGACGATGAGGGACGCGATCGCGCGATCGAAGCGCGCCGTCCCGAATAGCTGCCCGGCCGACGGCCACCACCGATGCGGAGGATCCTCGACTTGACGGCAGTCCGAAGCGCGCGCTAGTTTACCAATCGGTTATTTAACGGAGAGATTGAATGCCCACGATGGCTACCGACCCCTTGGACCGCACCTTCGCCGCCCTGGCGGATCCCACGCGGCGGGCCATCCTGGCCCGGCTGGCGGCTGGGGAGGCTTCCGTCACCACGTTGGCGGAGCCGTTCGAGATGAGCCTGCCGGCGGTCTCGAAGCACCTGAAGGTCTTGGAGCGAGCCGGGCTGATCACCCGGGGCCGAGAACGGCAGTGGCGGCCGGCCCGGCTCGAGGCGGGGCCGCTCAGGGATGTCGCGGAGTGGGCCGAGCGGTACCGGCAATTCTGGGAGGAGCGCTACGACCGGCTGGACGAGTACCTGGACGAGCTCCAGGGACGAGGAAAGGAGAAGGGCGATGGGCGGAAGCGGTAGTAACGAGCTCAAGGTGACGACGCCGTCGGACCGGGAGATCGTCATGACCCGGGTCTTCGACGCGCCGCGCGAACTGGTCTTCGAGGCCCACAGCTCATGCGAGCACATGTCGAACTGGTGGGGACCGAGGAAGTACGAGGTCGTGAGCTGCGAGATCGATTTCCGCCCGGGTGGCAAGTGGCGGATCGTGCACCGAGGCCCTGGCGGCGAGGAGGACCAGGGGTTCCGCGGCGAGTTCCGCGAGATCCACCACCCGGAGCGCATCGTGTGGACGTTCGAATGGGAGGGGATGCCCGGCCACATCTCGGTCGAGACCCTGAATCTGGAGGAGCACGACGGGAAGACAACGGTCACTGTCACCTCTGTATTCGACTCGGTCGAGGACCGCAACGGAATGCTCGAGTCCGGGATGGAGTCCGGCGCTACCGAGACCTATGACCGGCTGGACGAGTACCTCGAAGTCCTCAGAGGGCGCACGGTCGGCTGACGCTACCCAGCGTTGGCGCCGGGCCCATCCGACTGGGCACTTCTGGCTCGGAGCGCCGACTCGACGTCGTCCAGGTGCTCGCCCCGGTGAGATGCGCGGAGGGCGTAGAGTGGGCTGTCCGGGTCGCGTGGCCAGAGGCGATCGAGCGGCAGGCTCGCTACCCGGGCATCGGTCTCCTCGGCGATGCGGAGCGCCAGCCGGGCGACCTCGCGCGGTGGGATCGCGTGGATCAGCAGGCGCGAGGCGTCGTTGATCCAGTCCACGTCCTCCGGTTCCGTGTCGGAAGGCGAGAACGGTACGCCTCGCTCCAGCTTGTCGGCGAGCGCGAGCACCCTGGCATCCCAGAACGCGATGTGACCAAAGATGCCGGCGACCGTCCAGTATTCGTTCACCGGAGCCCGGAGCTCCTTCTCGTCCAGGCGGTCGACCAGGGCGCGAAGCCGCTCGCGCTCTCGCGTGTTGTCCTCGACGTACGAGCGATCCTCCGACATCCGTCAATGACGATACCGCTTGGGGGTGGAGGCCGATCAGCTCGCCACCTCGAGGCCGGCGGCGGCGGCGCGGGGGGGACCCCAGCGCTGACCTGCGCCACGATCTTCTTTAATTCCGAAGAGAAGTGGTTCGTTCGCAGGTCTGAAGGGGCTGAAGCAGCGACGACGGAGGCAGCCCAAAGGGCGGTCCGCTCGACTGATCAGTTCGCGTCTTCGGACGATCCGACGCGAAGCTTCGCCAGGGCTGCCGTTCGGCTGCGCACGCCGAGCTTCCCGTAGACGTGCTCGAGGTGCTTTCGAGCCGTTCCCGGCTGGATCCACAGCCTCCGAGCGATCTCGTTCGTCGACAGCCCCTCGGCCACACACTGCATGACCTCTCGCTCCCGAGCGGTGAGCAGTTCCACGCCGATTGCGCGCTCCCTCAAGAACAGAGTCGAGCCGGAATGCGCAGCTTCGACGACGAGTTCGGATCCGTCGGCGACCACCACGAAGGGCATCTGGCGGTCGTCTCCGTACCAATCCATCATCGTGTCCGGGATCCGAACCCCAGTGGTCCCGAAGTAGTCACGGAGGAGCCGCTGCGCACGGTCTGACGCGAACTCGAGCCCGCTCGGCCCCATGAGGAGAACGCCCTCCGCGTGGTCGTGGTCCAGTGCCCACAGCGCCGCTGTCAGACGCCGACGAATGGCAGCTTGGCGCCAGAGTCCGCCGAGATGAGGTTGCAGGAAACGAGCGAGCTGGAGATCTCCGTCCCCGAACGGCTGCTCGCAACGATCGAAGGCGAATCCGCCCCAGCTCGGCCCGTCGATGCCGATCCACATACGATCGACTGCGCCGCCGCACTCGCCGAGCTCTTCCTCCCACGCTTCCACGTACGCTGAACCAGCGTCCCCCCGTGAACGTAACTCCGACGTGATGAAGATCCTTCCGGGTTCGGTCCGACTGGCTTGGTAGCAGGGATTCCGGCCGACCTCGTCCCAGTCGGCCTTCGTCATCTCCTCCTCGAGGTCGTCCTCGAAATCGCTTCGCTCCGCAGAGCACGGCAGACGGGCGATCTCGACTTGCCGCGCGAAGTCCATCTCCTTGTATCGGGCGTACTCACAGTGAACGAGGCTCTTCAGCCTGTCGACGCCCTCCTCCGTGAACGGCAGGACTCCATCGTCCGATCGCGAATCCCCGATGAAATCCAGGACCGCCTCGAGGCCCCGCCTGCCGAGCGCAGCCATTGCTTCGCGAAGATACGCGGAAAGGCGAATGGACTCAACCCAGACCCGGCGCCACCCTGGCCGGCACGGAGGTGATCAGCATGGGTGTTCCTACTCGGCTTCTCCGGGTCGTGGCGATCGCCATTACGGCGCTGGCCGTCGGTGCGTCAGCAGGCACGACCCGTAATGCGGCGGCTGCCCTGCCGCCGGGAAACACGGTCGCACAGTGGAACAAGATCGCCGAGGACACGGTCGTGGGTTCAGGCGCGTTCCAGTCGGAGGGCTTGATCTACATGGCCTATGTCTCGGCTGCCGTGTATGACGCCGTCGTCGCGATCGAGGGCGGCTTCGAGCCCTACGGTCCAGCAATCACGGCCCCTCCGGGGGCGTCGATCGACGCAGCGGTGGTCGAGGCAGCCTACCGGACGCTCGTCTACTACCTCCCGTCGCAGGCAGGAACTCTCGGCGCGCTCCACACGGAGGCGCTCGGGTCGATCGCCGACGGGACTGCCAAGATCGATGGTCAGGCCGTCGGCCTGGCGGCCGCGACGACCATCATCACCCTTCGCGACGGTGACGGACGGATGACCCCGATCGGTGTGAGCACGCCGTTCCCGACGCTGCCGCCGGGCCCGGGCGTTTGGCGGTTGACGCCGCCGTTCGCCGCGCCGCAGGTGCCGTGGGTGGGGAACGTGCGCCGATTCGTCCTGCAAAGCGTCGACCAGTTCCTACCCGACCCGCCGCCCTCGCTTCAGAGCAGCGAGTGGGTCGAGGCGTTCAACGAGATCAAGGCTTACGGCGCAGCGGCCGGCAGCGCGCGGACGGACGAGCAGACCGCTGTCGCGAGGTTCTGGTCGGCGAACGTGATCCGCCAGTACAACCGGGTCGGCCGCGATCTTGGCGAGGGACCCGACCTGCTCAAGACAGCGCGGATACTCGCGATGGTCAACCTCGTCGGCGCCGACGCCCTGATGTCGGCCTTGTATGCCAAGTACCACTACTTGTTCTGGCGGCCGGTCACCGCGATCGACCCCTCCGCCGTGACCGCGGACGGCTTCGGCCCTGTACCCGGCTACGAGGACGGTAACCTGGCGACGGTCGAGCAAACGGGGTGGCGGCCGCTCTTGACCACCCCCAATCACCCCGAATACCCGGCGGCGCACGGCGTGATCACGTCGGCCATGGCCGAGGTGTTCAGCACCTTCCTAGGCACGAACCAGTTCGACCTCGATATCCACGGGTTCGATCCCGCCGGGCCGGCCGGGAACCTGGACGCGGTGCGTCATTTCGATATGCCAAACGACCTCCGCTACGAAATCATCAACGCCCGACTCTGGGCAGGGCTGCACTACCGCTTCTCGAGCGTCGCCGGCGTTGTCCTCGGCCGCAAGGTTGGGGAATTCGACCTCAGGCACGCCTTCCGGCTCGTCGACTAACAGTCGCAAGTAGAGCGGTCATCTTCCGTCCACCTCGAGTCAGGGATCGTCGTAGGCGGCCGCAACGCTCTTCGGCACTACCATCCGCCAGGCATCGAGGACCAGCTCGCGCATCTCGAGTTCATCGAGGGCCTCGAGCCGGACCTCCACCCAGTGGTACCGCAGGTCGGACGCGCCGGGCATCATGAACTTGTCCGGCTCCGAGCGCACGAGCGCTTCCCGCTCCTCCTTCGGGAACGCGAAGCCCATCACGGTCTCGTCCCGCGAGAACGCGATGTAGACGATCCGACCGACGCGGAACTTCACCCGGTCCCGCACGAGGGCCTCGGTCGTTCGCGGAAGGCTCATCGCGAGCGAACGTACGTCCTCGACCGTCACCACCGGTTCGCGCACCTCATCGATCGTCGGCGAGCTCGAGCGTTGAGCGACCTGCAGATCGGGATCCTAGCTACCCGAGGCGGCCGCGATGCACCCCAGATGGCCGGACGTCAAGGGTCATTCCGAGGCGCTCATTGCAGGCTGGAAGTTGTCGCCGCGGCTGATCTCCTGGACCGAGGTCGAGAAGGAGGTGTGGAGGAGCATGGAAGCCGGGAGATAGGCTGGAGGCGATGTTGGGTGAGCAGGAGGCCATGGTCGTGGAGGTGAAGCCATTCGGTCTCCATGGCGTGACCTATTACGACGTCACTGTGGAGTTCCCTGATCGGACCGTCGAGCAGGCTCGTCTGGGGCCGGAGGGCGTCCCCGACGGTCTCCGAGCGGGAGAGCGCGTGCTGGCCACGCGGGCGGCCAACATGGTCATCTCGATCCGACGCCCTTAGCCCGTCGACCTACCTTTGAGGGCTGACGGCGCTCCCCCGCAGTGACGGCGCAGGGCCAGGCCTTAGGACGGTGATGGACCCAGTCCCGAGAACACCCGTACAGGAGCTCCTTCCCGCTCTTCGGCCTGACGTTCCGGGCCTGGCGCTGGCGATTGCCGCATTGGTCTTGGCTGTAGCGTCGCTCATCGTCGCCCTTTTCCACCACCCCTTGGATCTGCTCCCGAGCCTTGCCGGAATGGTGATCGCCATCCCATTGTCGATCGCAGCCACTTGGAGCCGTGGGCCTATTCGGATGATCACCCTGCCCGCCGCCATCTTGGCGCGTCGGTCTCCGCTACGTTGCTCCTCCTGAGGGGCCGGCCAGAGCCCTCCCTGTTGGCGGTCATCCTGCTTCTGATCTCCGTTGGCGTGGAAAGGCAGGCCCTGCGGTCCGTAGTCCGCCGCCCCCGATCGTGCATGTCTCCGGCATGCCCGTCAGTCCAGCCGCCCATCCAGTGCTGTTAGCGAACCCGAGGTCCGGAGGGGGCAAAGCGGCGAGGTTCGCCATGGCCGAGAAGGCCCAGCGACGAGGGATCGAGTACGTGGTCATCGGTCCTGGTGATGACCTCCACCGTCTTGCAGAGGAAGCGGTGGACAGGGGGGCAGATGCCCTGGGGGTGGCTGGGGGCGATGGGTCGCAGGCAGTGGCGGCGCAGGTCGCCATGGAGCGTGACCTCGCATTCGTCTGCGTACCCTGGTTTCCAATGGTCCCTACGACTTCACCGCGGACCCTCGGTTCGGATCGAGGGAGGGGATGGACAACGGCGTTCTGGGCATCGTCGCAGCCAAGGCGGGAGAAGGCGATGACTATCTCCAGTTCGCGGAGGCGTGGTGGACAAAGCGCTCCGACCCCGCGCATGGATGGCTCCAGTGGCAGGCTCCTGAATTCGAAGTGCGATCGAGTGGGTTCGATCCCAGCGGGGGTGGATGGCGAGGCCATCGTGTTCGCCCCGTCCCTTCGGTTCCGGTGCCTACCGCGTGCCCTTCGAGTACGAGTGCCCGCCGGGACCTCACGACCTCGCCGCGACTAGTCACGCCGGTCGGGAGTCTGGTGGAGCTTCGACCGCCAGCTCACCTACGATTGGGCCGCACGATTTGGAGACGTGAAAGGAGAAGGGATGGCGGAATCCAACACGAGGATCCAGCACCACCTCGAGCCGGCTGGTATGGCACCTGGCACCGGGTACAGCCACGCGGTAGTGGCGGCCGGCCGCATCGTCGCGATCGCTGGCCAAGTCGCGATGGACGACCGAGGCGAGCTCGTGGGTGCCGGCGATCCTCGAGCCCAGGCCGAGCGGGTCTTCGAGAACCTCCGACTCGCTCTCGCGGCCGGCGGGGCCACGTTCGCGGACGTGGTCAAGCTCGGGGTGTTCACCACGGACATCTCGATCCTCCCGGTGGTCCGAGAGATCAGGGGCCGTTACGTCGACACCGACCGTCCGCCCGCAAGTACGGCGGTGCAGGTTGCCGCGTTGTTCCGGCCTGGCTACGTCCTGGAGGTGGAGGCACTCGCCGTTGTGGCCTGAGCCACCCTCGTCATTCTCAGGGCCGATAACTTCTCGGGGGCGGCGCTTTCCAGGGACCGGCAACCCCACCATCCGGATCAGCGCCGCTTCTTTCACGAAGCTGGCCTCACGCTCCGTTCTCCAACGTGTTGCCCGCACGTCGCTCATCTTCCCGCCCTTTCTGCAGCTATAGCCCGCTGGCCTGGCGGATGGGCTCGTTACGGAAACCACACATCAGGAGATGTACTCAGGTTGCGTGAACCTCATCGGGAGGCTTCTCATCTCGTTCCTGCTCGGGCCGAGGCTTGCGCAGCGCGAGGACCGATCCCGCGGCGGCCGCGGAGATTCCAAGAACCCCGAGACCCCACGCGGGGCCAGCCAGGGTCCAACCGGCGAGGTGGTCGATCGAGATCTCCCCGGGACCCGTGATCGCCAGGGCGATCGCCGTAGCGACGATCAGGAGATTGAACTCATAGCCACCACGCGTGTTGAAGAACCCGTTGGTCCAATGGACGGTCGCGATCGCCACGAACATCACGCCGGCAACCGCGGCCGCCCCGAGGGGAGTGAGCAGGCCCAGAACGAGAAGCGCGCCGCCTCCGAACTCGGCGACCCCGTTGACCGCGGCATATACCCGACCGGGTCTCAGGCCCATCGACTCGAGCCCGCTCCCGGTGCCGGAGAGGCCGTGGCCACCGAACCACCCGAACAGCTTCTGGGCCCCGTGCGCCACCATGATCGCTCCAAGCACGACCCTGATGAGTAGAAGACCAGCCTCCATCTCGTCCCTCCTTTTCGCCGGGGCTCTGCTTGGCCGCGTCAAAAAACGTTGAAACTTTCAGCCGCAAGCAACTATTCCCGGGGTGGACTGACCGCCATGTTGAAGGAGCGAAGCGAGAGGCGGCTGGATAGACTCCAGTTCCGTGCCTGGCGGGCGTTCCTCTACGCCTACTCCAGGCTCGTGCCGACGCTCGACAAGGAACTGGTCCGCGCTCAGGGCCTGAGTCTCAACCAGTTCGAGGTCCTGTCGTGGCTGCGCCGGGCCGGCGAACGCGGCCTGCGCATGTCAGATCTGGCGTCACGGCTCGTCCTGTCGTCAAGCGGGGTGACCCGGGCGGTCGATCGGCTCGAGCGGAAGGGTCTCGTGGAGCGATGCGTCTTCGAGGGAGACAAACGGGGATATCTCGCGACCCTTACCGCCGAGGGCCGGGACCTGTTACGCCAGGCCACGGCAGTCCACGTGCGGGGGTTGAGGGAGCACTTCCTGAAGCATATGAGTCGCACCGAGCTCAAGCATTTGGCAACCGCGCTGGAAGCGGTACTCGACGGCGAGGGATCGCCCTTGCCTCCGCTGACCGCGACGGCGCCGAAGGGGAGCTCTCCTCGCGGCTGAGGCCCGACATCAAACGCGTTGCGCGGCTGCGGTATGGTCGTGGAGGGATGTCGGGCGTCAACGGGAGAATGGAGTGACACGCCATGAGCGATCTCGGCGCCAGCAGCTCGGTCACGATCGACGCGCCGGTCGAGAAGGTGTGGAGGGCGCTGACGACCCCGGAGTTGATCAAGACGTGGTTCTTCGGGGTCGACACGGAGAGCGACTGGGAGGCCGGCAGCTCGCTCGTCCACCGGGGTGAGTGGCAGGGGAAGCCCTACGAGGATCGGGGGGAGATCCTGAAGATCGATCCGCCGATGCTGCTCGTGCATACGCACTGGAGCGATACCTCGGGACTCCCGGACCAGCCGGAGAACTACCAGGAAGTCACCTGGGCGCTCGAGGAGCAGGGAGCGAAGACGAGGCTGACGGTGACGGAACGCAACCTCCCCTCGGAAGAAGCGAAGGCGGTCTCAGAGCAGGGCTGGAAGGCCGCCCTAACCGGCTTGAAGGGCGTCCTGGAGGGCTAGCGCCTTCGTGCATCTCGCATATCAGATCGCCGGGAAGGGTCCGGTCGACCTCGTGTGGCAATCGGATCGGCCGGGCAACATCCAGGTCGTGCAGTGACCCACTCGATGCGAGGCCGCGTGTGCCTGGTCACCGGAGCCACCTCGGGCATCGGCAAGGCCACCGCGCACGGGCTCGCCGCGCTGGGCGCGAGCGTCGTACTCATCGGTCGCGATCCCCAGAAGGGTGAGGTCACGGTGCAGAGGATCCGCAAGGATACCGGGAACGAGGAGGTCGAGCTCCTCAGTGCAGACCTCACCTCGCAGACCTCGATCCGGAAACTGGCGGACCACGTTCTGGCGGAGCACGACCGGCTCCACGTCCTTGTGAACTGTGCGGGAGCCTTCTTCCGGGATCGGCGCGTGACGATCGACGGGCTGGAGATGACCTTCGCGCTGAATCACCTCGCGTACTTCCTGTTGACGACGCTGCTGCTCGATCTCCTCCAAGAGAGCGCCCCGGCGAGGGTCGTGAACGTCACCTCGGGAGCGCATTCGACGGGACGCGTCGGCTTCGAAGATCTCCAGGGGGAGCGTGGGTACCGAGGTCAGGCGGCCTACAACCAATCCAAGCTCGCCAACGTGCTATTCACCTACGAGCTGGCCCGCCGGCTCGACGGAACGGGCGTGACCGCCAACTGCGTGCATCCCGGTGTCGTGCGTACCAACTTCGCTCGCCAGAACCAGCCGGTGGCGTGGCGGCTGGTGATCTCGATCGTGGCTCCGTTCATGCGCTCACTGGAGAAGGGGGCGGAGACCGTCGTGTACCTGTCCTCCGACCCCGAGGTCGAGACCGTCACCGGGAAGTACTTCCACGACCTGAAGCCCAAACGCTCGTCGAAGCTCTCGTACGACCCGGACGTGGCCGCGCGACTCTGGAAGGTGAGCGAGGAGCTCACCGGTCGGCCTCGGACCGGCTAGGCAGACGCGCGTCGGGTAACCCTGTCGGAGGGTGGCCCGGAAGGATGAGCGTTTCCCTTCTCCGAGAAATGACTCACTCAGCGAAGCTGAATGGTGGATACCGATCGGTGATCAGGATGTAGGCGTATCCGACCACCCGGTTGTGCCACCTGATCACACCCTCAACGAAGTCGAACAGACCGCGCGGGTAGCGACCGGTGAACAGGATGGCGAACCAGGCGATGATCACCACGACGATCAGCGCGATGTACAGGAAGAACAGGACCACGTAGTGGGGGATGGCAAGGAACCATTTGACCAGCGGAAGCCAGCGGTTCAGGTCACGTCGAGCATCCGGGTAAGGGAATTCGAGGTGCACCGATTGCTCCTCGTCGGTCGACGGGTACCGGTCATCCAACAGGGCCAGGTAGATACCCACTCGATTGGTGAAGCGGAGCAACTCGAGGTTCCAGTCGAACCACCACCGCGGATACTTCTGTCGGAACAGGATCATCAGCAGCGGTCCGAAGAACAAAAAGCCGCCGGCTCCGCCGGCTCCGGCCGCCGCGGTCCTGCCGTTCTCATAACTCCACTGCCACGTGGCTCCGGCGACGCTCCCGAGCACGATCAAGATCGGGATGGCAACGAAGATCCGGAAGAACGTTGTCACTCGGTCGAGGTTGCGATCCGGATAGTCGACGGCGAAACGGACCGGGTAGGGCTGGGGTGATTGCATCGTCGCTCGCTCCTCCCTGTTTCCGACGGCGACGCTGAGCTTTATCCGTCGCCATCGAGAATGCAATCGTGGGGTCGGGGCCGCTGGGGGTTGACCAGGCTAACGGTGTTCGCCTAGGCTAACGGCGTTAGCCCGGTAAGGAAGGACGGCGTGAAGGAGCTCAGGACCGAGATCGAGTTCGAAGGGACTCCCCAGGAGGTCTGGGAGGTCCTCGCGGACCTGACGGCGCACGGGGAGTGGAACCCGTTCATCACCAGGATCGAGGGAGAGCTCCGGCCAGGCGCCAAGCTTGACGTCCGGCTCGAGCCCGAGGGCGAGCGTGGGATCACGATGCACCCGACGGTGCTGGCGGCCAAGCCGGGACGCGAACTCCGTTGGCTCGGGCACCTCCTCGTGCGCGGCCTCTTCGATGGCGAGCACCGCTGGCTGATCGAAGAGGCGGGGCCCGGCCGCGTGCGGTTCACCCAGCGCGAGCGTTTCGGTGGGGTCCTGCTGCCGCTGCTCTGGAGGAGGCTTCGGGATGGCGGGACCTCTAAGGGGTTCCGTGCGATGAACGAGGCGCTCGCGCGGCGGGTCGGCGAGCGCCACCCGAAGGCGGTCTAGTTGATCGAGGCTCCCGAGCGAAGGCCGAGGGTTCGCGAGGCCATGGATACAGCCCGGGGGATCCTCGAACGCGGAGGACCTGAGGGCCTCACCATGCGGCGCCTGGCCGAGGCCATGGGGCTCCGAGCGCCCTCCCTCTACAAGCACGTCGAGTCGAAGGAGGAGCTCGAGGCGCTGCTGATGGCCGAGGCCTTTCGGGAAGTAGGGACCGAGCTGCACAGGGCGGTCGCCGGGCTCCGCGATGGGGTGTCGAGGAAGAAGGCGCTCACCGAGCTCGGTCGGGCCTTTCGACGCTGGGCGCTCGCCCATCCGCACCTGTACCGGCTGGTGACCGGCGGGCCGCTTCCGAGGGAGCGGCTGCCCGAGGGCCTCGAGTCCTGGGCCGCCGAGCCGGTAGTCATCGCGGTCGGCGGCGATCCGGATCGTGCCCGGGCGGCCTGGGCGTTCGCCCATGGCATGACGATCCTCGAGCTGGACGGGCGCTTCCCCCCGAACGCAGACCTCGACGCAGCGTGGGCCATCGGGCTCGATCGCTTCGCTCGCTGAAGGGGGGCCACGATGAAGGCGATCGTCCAGGAACGATACGGCTCACCCGACGTCCTGGAGCTCCGCGGGGTCGACGAGGCGGTGGCCGGTGACGACAGGTGTACGACGTCATCATCGACCTCCCCGGGAACCATCCGTGGTCAGACCTCAGGCGCGCGCTCACACCCGAGGGGACGTACGTCTTGATCGGCCACGATCAGTACGGCGGCGCAAGCCATCGTTGGTTCGGGAGCCTCGGTCGCTTCGGAAAGCTGCTCGTGATCTCACCCTTCGTGAACCAGCTCCATCCCTTCCGAGGCGCCAACGATCCCGATCGCCTGGTCGTCCTGAAGGAGTTCATCGAAGCCGGTAAGGTCATGCCGGTCGTCGACAGGACGTTCCAGCTCAGCGAGGTTCCCGAGGCGATCCGATACCTCGAGTCGGGACGGGCCCGTTGGGAAGGTCGTCATCAGCATCGGAGGCTGACGAAGCCGATGCCGCCACGGGTGAAGGGGAGAGACGAGGAAGGCGGTCGTCACTCGGACGCGAAGGGAGGCTCGCTATGGCGAAGCTGATCTACTCGGCGATCACGTCGCTCGACGGCTACGTCGCGGATGAGGACGGCAACTTCGATTGGGCTGAGCCAGACGAGGAGATGCACACCTTCGTCAACGAACTCGAGCGTTCGGTCGGCACCTACCTCTACGGGCGCCGGATGTACGAGGTGATGGGTGCCTGGGAGACCATGGACCTTTCGGAGCAACCACCGTTCATCCGGGAGTACGCGGAGATCTGGCGGGCGGCTGACAAGATCGTGTACTCCAAGACGCTGGAGACAGTATCCAGCGTCAGGACGCGACTCGAACGAGACTTCGATCCCGGATCGATCCGGCAGATGAAGGCGCAAGCGGGAGCTGACATCAGCGTTGGGGGCCCCGACCTCGCCGCCCGGGCGATCGAGGCTGGGTTGGTCGACGAGTGCCGCCTGTTCCTCACGCCCATCGTGGTTGGAGGTGGCAAACGATCCTTGCCTAAGAACGTTCGACTGAAGCTTGAATTGCTGGACGAGCACCGCTTCGGAAACGGCGTGGTTCACCTCCACTATCGCAGCCGGACGTGAGGAGACAGCGGTCGGTTCGACGCGTGTGACTCCGGGTAAGGATGAACCATGACGAAGGCGAATCGAGGCGGCTGGAAGATGGACTCTCGCGGTCACAAGTGGCGTGGTGCCGGTGGCTGCCCCATATGATGGAAGGGAAATCGGCCCGGGCGGTCGACGAAACAGAGCCGACAGACACGCGACACTGATCGACGAACACAGTAGACGCGTAAATCGGACCTGTTCATCCACGTCCTCGTCCCCGACATCGCCGAGAACATCGCCCTGTTCGTCCTGGCTCCCGCGGCGATCGCAGTTGTCGTTGGTCGTGTGGCTGCTGGTGAGGGCGGTACGGGTCGTGGAACGTGGCACACTCGCTCCGCATTCGGATAGACGAGTGAAGGAGGGAACAACGATGAAGGCGATCGTTCAGGATCGGTACGGCTCGGCCGACGTGCTGGAGTTCCGAGACATGGAGGATCCGGTCGTGGGGGACGGGGACGTGCTCGTCCGCGTGCACGCGGCCGGCTGCGGCCCGGACGTGTGGCACCTCATGACCGGGATGCCGTACATGGCGCGCCTCGCGATCGGCTTGCGCCGACCGAAGATCGGCGTCCGGGGCTGGGACGTCGCAGGGACGGTCGAGGCCGTCGGCGCGGACGTCAAGGGTTTCCGGCCCGGCGAGGCAGTCATGGGCACCGCCGAAGGCTCGTTCGCCGAGCTCGTGATCGCCCGGCCGGACAACCTGGTCCCAAAACCAGCCGGGCTCAGCTTCGAGCAGGCCGCGGCCGCCCCGGTCTCAGGCGTCACCGCTCTTCAGGCCATCCGTGACAAGGCGAACGTGCAGCCGGGCCAGACGGTGTTGATCTTGGGCGCCGCCGGCGG
>JBIOXZ010000062.1:0-3224 GCA_044869895.1 Actinomycetota bacterium
CACGGGGGGACCATCCGCGTGGACGAGGCGCCCGGTGGCGGGGCCGACTTCAACTTCACGATTCCCCAAGCGGAGCGCGATCAACCCGTCTCGACCGATCGCCCCACCGCCGCGACCGCGGTGTGACCGAGCGCACAGCGCGCGATCGCGCATCCTGCTAGCTTCGGCCGGTCCTCCCTCTGGTGCAGGTCGGATCGGGCGATCTCGCCCGCAGAGGGGTGTCGAGCCAACGCTTCGCGACCGACTGTCGGCGTTGTCCCGTGCCGAGCTCGGAGGCCTGGTGGCGCTCGTGGCCATCACGCTTGGTGGCGCCGGCCTGTGGTACGTGCGCTCGCTCCCGCGTCCGGTCGAGGTCCGGGCGGCGGCCGCGTCGCCGGCGGCAGGCGGTTCGGCGACGAGCTCGCCCGACGTCGTTCGGATCCTGGTCGACGTGGCGGGCTGGGTTCGCCACCCGGGAGTCTACGAGTTCCACGACGGCGATCGGGTCATCGACGCCATCGAGGCGGCGGGTGGGGCCAGGCGGGGGGCTGCGCTCGATGCGCTGAACCTCGCCGCGCCGCTCGCGGACGGGACGCAGATCCTCGTTCCGAGGAGACAGGCCTCTGGGTCGACGGGCTCGGCGCCCTCCGTGGGCGGGGGCGTCACATCCTCGAAGGTGAACGTCAATTCTGCTTCCGCCGTGGAGCTGGAGGCGCTCCCGGGGATCGGCGAGGTCATCGCCCAGGAGATCCTGGACTACCGAACCGCGAACGGCCCGTTCGCATCCGTCGACGACCTGCTCGACGTGAGCGGGATCGGCGAGGTCACTCTGGAGAACATCCGCGACCTCGTGACCGTGTGACGCGCGTCGCGCAAGACCCTGGCCCGGTGACCCCATGACCGCCTGGATCCTGCCGGTCGCCGGCGTGGCCTTCTGGGCAGGCCTGGTGGCCCGCCCGCTCTTCGGGGACCGGATGCCCGTGTGGTCGTGCCTGGTGGCCGGGTTCGTCGCGCTCGCGTCGTCCTTGGTACTGGCCCCGGCCAATCGGGAGGGTGGCGATCCCCTGGGTCACGCCGGCCTGGTCAGGCCGAAAGAGGAGCCGAGGGCCGTCTCGGCCGTCACGGTGAGGAGGCGTCGGGTCGGCAGGAGCTCGCCCGCCGCCCCTCTCCTGGCGACGCTCGGCGTGCTCCTCCTCGCCGTGGGGTGGGGAAGTGCACACGCCCACAAGGTGGCCGGCTCGCTCCTCGGCCGCCTGGCCACTGAGCGGGTCACCGTGCACGGCGTGCTTCGGACCGATCCGTCGGCTCAGATCTCCGGGTGGTCGGCGGTGATCGACGCCGGGCAGGTCGAGTGGGAGGGCGGCGGTGCAGCGGTCCACGAGTCGCTGTGGGTTCAGGGACGGGACCGGCGCCCGCTCGCAGTACGAGGCGACCGAGTGGTGCTGGAGGGACGGATCCTGGTTCCGGACGATCTCGAGTTCGCCGATGCCCTCGCCCGCCGGGCCATCGCCGCGGAGATCATCGTGACGACGTTTCACCGGCTCGGCCCCTCGGCCAACCCGTTCGTGCGGGCGGCCCAGTCGTTCCGCTCGTTCGTGGGTCGGTCCATCACTAGACTGTTCCCTCCACGCGAGGCCGGCCTGCTGATGGGACTGGCCCTCGGCGACGATTCCCGACTCGACCCGGCCCTCGCCCGGGACTTCCAGGCGACGGGCCTGGGTCACCTCCTGGTGGTTTCGGGCGACACCGGCCCCCATGTCTCACTTCCGGATCGCAGCAGGGATCGATCAGCCATCATGGGAACAGTCTCAGGGTTCCGGACCGGCCGAACGGGGCCACAGGGAAACCCCTGGTCAGGCGACGATCGGAATAAGTGCACCCTTCACCGTAGAGATTGGCGGTGACCCGGTGACGTGGATTGCGAGGCGATACTCGTTATCGCACGCGGTCCACGGATGACTACGGCGGATCAGCCCTTCTGTCGGACATCGTCTGGTCGAGACCCAGTTCATCCACGGCATCCGAGAGGATTCGCTCGATCGGACTCTGCAGCACAATCGGGTGTCGAGTCAGCAACCGTTCTCTTGATCGCTCGCCGGAGCTGTGCTTCGCCGAGCCAGAGGTGGCGTTCTCCATCGTGTACGTAGTCGTCCTCGGCTGGCTGTTCCCCGTGCATGAGCTTGTTCCTCAGGAAGGAAAAGCGCTGAAACCACCACCCGAGCTCGCTCAGCTCACCCGAGGTCGGTTGTCCGGAAAGGGAGGTCCAGTTCCGCGTGAGCCTCTCGGCGTCTGCTGGGTCAAGTAGGCTGCAGAGCCCATCCCGGATCGCGCTTGTCTTGTCTCCGGCCGCAAGCAGCACTTCGACCCCGGCCCGGAGCGCGATGATTCGCGTGTCCTCGTCGATCGAGGCTGTGTTCCTCCAGGCGATGTCGAGCCAGTCGATTGCACCTCCGAGCCTTCGGGCCGCATCGGTTTCCTTGCATAGCTCCTCCAGAAGGGAAGCCGAGTACACCTCGTCGATGGGCGGATGCATGAATGGGACGTGCAGCTCGGACGGCGGGCGGATCTGGCTGTAATCGGTCCCGACCTGCAGCCCGCCCACGAGCGCCTGTACCATCGCGCCGTAGCGCACGGCGATGTAGCCGTCGGGACCAAGCCTGTGTCCATACATGAGTGCCTTGTCTGACGTCACCACCGCCCATCCCTCGCGTTTCTGGCTTGGCCCATCCGGGTTGCCGTCCAGGAGCGCCGCCACGACGGCGCGATGCAAGGGTCGGTGAAGGGTGGGGTCGATTGGTGTACCGACGGGGTCTTTGTGCGGCTTCGCGAGGCAGCCAACCGCCGCCGAATCGCGCTCGGGGGTTCGGTACATCTCCAGGAGTTGAGGCAGCAAGTCAGCGACCTAGGGAGCCACCGCTTCAGATTCCGCGATTGCGGCGTTGGGGATGAGCTCCCAAGGACCCAGGCGAACCGCCTGCGTTAGGGGCAGGTATGGAAACAAAAGCACCTCAGGTTCCAATACACCCTCCGCGTCTTTGAGCTCTCGGCCGATCCAGGTACTGGCGGGTCTGGGGTGCTACGAGACCAGGTCCGACGGGAATTGACCGCATCTACGCACCCTCGGGAACGCCACGAGAGCGACGGCGGTCCGCTTGCGAACCGACAACTCGGCCTCAACGGGCGTCAGCTCCCCGGCAATCAGAATCGGCAGGGTCAGACTCACGTCGCCACGGGCGCTACGGGCG
>JBIOXZ010000063.1:0-3601 GCA_044869895.1 Actinomycetota bacterium
ACCCGTCGCCGGATGGCGAGAGACCCCACGCCCGGGTTGCCCAACCACGAGAAGACCAGCTTCTTCGCCACCCCGGCCGCGACCATCTGGTCGTAGATCACGTCGGGGGTGAGCCGGCAAAGGGTGAGGCCACGCCGTCGCTGCCGGATGATCTCGTGGCCTGCGGCGAAGCAGATCAGGTGGGTGAACCCCTCGATGGCCACCGTGTCGCCGTCGCGGACGAGGTCCGCGACTGCGTCCTTCATCGTGGCGACCTTGCTCACCTGCTACCGGTCTCGTAGCCGAGGGCGATGGACCAGAACTCGGCGAGGCGCAGGGGGTCGGCGCACTCGAAGCTCACCGTGTTGATGATGGACGCCACGGAACCTCCCCGTTCCGTTACGACCCGCCCGCCTCGGCCACGGCCTCTTCGAAGACCTCGAGCGCCGTCTCCGCCTGGTCTGTGCGGAACACGAGCGGCGGACACATCCGGACCACGTCGTCCCCCGCTCCGAGCACCAGCAGCCCGCGCCGGAAGGCCGCCTGCTCCACCGCGATCATCGTGTCGTGGTCCTGGAACTCGATCCCGATCATCAGGCCCAGGCCACGGACCTCCTTGATCAGCGGCCGGCGCTGTTGCATATCGCGGAGCCCGCCGAGCAGGAAGGACCCCACCCGCTCGGCGTTCTCGATCAGTCCGCCCTCCATGAGATCGATCGTGGCCAGGGCCGCGGCGCACGACAGCGGGTTGCCGCCGTAGGTCGAGCCGTGGGCACCGATCTCCCAGGTCATGAGGTCGTCGCGGGCGACCATGGCGCCGAGCGGCATCCCGCTGGCGATGCCCTTGCCCACGAGCAGGATGTCGGGCTCCGCCCCGAAGTGCTGCATGGCCCACATCTTCCCGGTCCGGCCCATCCCGCTCTGAACCTCATCGGCCACGAGGAGGATGCCGTGCCGGGTGCACAACTCTCGCAGGTAGCGGAACCATCCTTCGGGCGGCAGGACGTACCCACCCTCGCCGAGGATCGGCTCGACCACGATCGCGGCCACCTCGTGGGGCGATACCAACCGCTTGAACAGGACCTCCTCCAAGTACTCGAAGTCGCCGAAGAACGAGTGCAGGACGCCGGGAAGGAGCGGCCCGAACCCCGTGCGGTACCGGGCCTTGCTCGCCGTCAGCGAGACGCTCCCATACGAACGCCCATGGAACGACCCGAAGAACGCGACGACGTACTGCCGGCCGGTTGCATACCGCGCGAGCTTGAGGCCGGCCTCCACCGCCTCGGTGCCCGAGTTCGTGAGGAAGCTCCTGGCCGGCTTCGACATGCCGGCGATCCCATCGAGCCGCTCACAGACGTCGGTGTAGATCGGGAGGAAGAAGTCGCTCGCCGAGTAGTGGATCAGCTCCTCCGCCTGCCGCTGGATGGCCTCGACGACCATGGGGTGCGTATGGCCCGTGGAGGTCACGGCAATCCCGGCGTTCAGGTCCAGGAACAGGTTGCCGTCGACGTCCTCGACCACCGACCCGGCACCTCGCCGAGGCACGAATGGGTACGCGCGCGGGAGTGAGGGGCTGGTGACCTTGCGGTCGCGCTCGATCCTGGCCATCGCCTCCGGGCCCGGGACCTCGGTGATCAACCGGGGGGCCTGGGCCGCCGCGAGGTCGGCGATCTCCGGGGCGCTCACTCCTCGCTCACTCCTCGATCACCGTTCGGGACTGCTCGCGCAGGTATTGCTGGACGTAGTAGGGGCCGCCGCCGGCCTTCCCGCTGGTACCCGATCCCTTCCAACCGCCGAAGGGCTGGACTCCCGGCCAAGCGCCCGTCGTGGCGCCGGCTCGGCGGTTCACGTACACCACGCCGGCCTCGATCGTATCGAGGAACCGCTGGATCTCACCCCGATCCTCGCTGTAGAACCCGGCGGTCAGGCCGTATTCGGTGTCATTCGCCAACCGAAGCGCATCGTTCAGGTCGTCGAAGGGGGCGACGGAGACGAACGGCACGAACAGCTCTCGCTTCCAGATCCAGGAGTCGAGCGGCACCTCGACCACCGTGGGCTGGACGAAGTTCCCCCGAGCCAGGTCGCCCTCCTTCAGCCGGTCACCTCCGATGACGACGTTGCCGTTCTTCTTCGCCTCCGCCGACGCTTCCTCGAACGTGACCACGGCGTTGTCGTCGATGACCGGCCCCAGGTACACGTCCTTCTCCAGCGGATCACCGATCCTGATCTTCTCGGTCTTCTCCTTCAGGAGCCGTACGAACTCGTCGTACACATTCCGCTGCACGTACACACGGGAGTTGGCCGAGCACTTCTGGCCGCCGTACCCGAACGCCGAGCGCAGCACGCCGTCTGTGGCCTTGTCCAGATCGGCCTTCTCGGTGACCACGGCGGGGTTCTTCCCTCCCATCTCGCAGATCACCGGCTTGGGGAAGTCCTTGGCGAACCCCTTGTAGATGCCCATCCCCACCTCGTAGGAGCCCGTGAAGGTGATGCCATCGACGTCCGGATGGTTCACCAGCTCCTCGCCCACCACGCTCCCGGGACCCGACAGGAATTGGAACGCGGCCGGCGGGATGCCGGCGTCCCGGTAGACCTCGTACAGCTTGAGGCCGGTGAAGGCACCGAGATGGGCCGGCTTGAACACCACGCAGTTGCCGGCCACGAGCGCGCCGCTCGACGGGCCGGCGGCCAGGGCCATGGGGAAGTTGAACGGGCTGATCACCCCCCACACGCCGTAGGGCCGGAGCACGTCCACGTACTCGCCGGGGGACCCCATCGACTGCATCGGCGTGGTGAAGCCATCGTGCTTCTCCATCTCGTTACAGTTCCACCGGAGCAGGTCGGCCGACTCCTCCACGTCGCCCAGGGCCTCCAGCCGGTTCTTCCCCACCTCCATGGCCATGAGCGCCGCCAGCTCGCTCCGGCGCTCGGAGATGAGGTCGGCGGCCTTTCGAACCAGCGCCACCCGCTCCTTCCACGGGGTGGCCGCCCACGCCGGCGCGAAGGCCGAGGCCGCGGCCACGGCATCCCGCACGTCCTCCCGGGTGGCCTGGGCGAACTCCCCGATCACCAGGTCGTGGTCGATCGGGGATCGCTCCTCCTTGGTTCCGCTCCCCTGCCGGGCCTCGCCGTTCACGTAGAACGGATGCTTCTGCCCCAGCCAGGACCGGGCAACCTCGATGCCCCGGTCGTAGGCCCTGTGCAGCTCCTCGTTGTCGGCCGACATGGTCGCGTAGGTGATGCGGAAGCCCTGCTCTGCCATGGGAGTCGCCTCCTGGTCGAAAAGCTCGCTCGAACGACGGCTCTATGGTAGCCGGGGGGCCAGATCCGTCCCAAGCCGGGCGCACGAGGTGGTCGCGCGCGTCGAACCGGCCCGCGGATATCGAGAAACGACTCCCGCGGAGGCGTATCATCGGCCTCCCTTTGAGGCTCGTGACCTTCGACCGGAGGGGGCACCGGCGACTGGGAGCGTTCCTTGAGGGTGAGGTGGTCGATCTGCCCGACCTGATCGGGCACCCGGCCTTCCCCACCAGCATGGAAGCCCTGGTGGCGAGCAACGGGGGCACGGTGCTCGACGCCGCCCGGGCCGCCCTGGAACGGGACGAGGCAGCCGCCTTCGTCG
>JBIOXZ010000064.1:0-9233 GCA_044869895.1 Actinomycetota bacterium
GGCAATCGTGTGGTCGAGCTGCGACACGTAGCCGGAGAACTCCTGTCCCAGCGTGAGGGGCACGGCGTCCTGCAGGTGAGTCCGGCCGATCTTGACGATCCCGGCGAATTCCTCCGACTTGCGTTGAAGGGCGTCGCGTAAGGCGCCAACCGACGGGAGCAGCTCGTGCACGATCGCCTGGGCCGCCGCGATATGCATGGCGGTGGGGAAGGTGTCGTTCGACGACTGCGACATGTTGACGTCGTCGTTGGGGTGGATCGGGCGCTTGCTTCCCAGCTCTCCGCCCGCCAGCTCGATGGCCCGGTTCCCGATCACCTCGTTCGCGTTCATGTTCGACTGCGTACCGGAGCCCGTCTGCCACACGAACAGCGGGAAGTGACCATCCAGCTTGCCCTCCACGACCTCGTCGGCCGCCCGCACGATGAGGTCGGCCTTGTCGGTCGGCAGGAGCCCGAGCTCCGCGTTCACCACGGCCGCCGCCCTCTTCAACAGACCCAGGGCCCGCACGACCTCGACCGGCATCCGATCCTCCCCGATCGAGAAATGGCGGAGCGACCGCTCGGTCTGTGCACCCCAGTACTTGTCTGCCGGGACTTCGATGTCCCCCATGCTGTCCGACTCCACACGGACGCTTCGGTCAGGCATCCGGCCCACGGCCTCCGTCCGTGATGGCGCGCTCGAAGACCCCTTCGTATCCGGCCACCATCGCTTCCTTCGAGAACAGCCGCTGGACGCGCTCCCTGCAGGCGTGGGGGTCGATCTGGTCCAGGTGTTTGAGCTTCTCGGCCGCCTCGTGCGCGTAGTTTTCGACGCTCACGATCCATCCGGTGACGCCGTCCTCGATGACCTCGGGAACCGAGCCCCGTGGCGTGGCGATGACCGGCGTGCCGCACGCCATGGCCTCGGTCATGACCAGGCCGAAGGGCTCCGGCCAGTCGATGGGGAACAGCACCGCCTTGGCCCGCCGCAACAGGTCGACCTTCTCCTCCTGCGAGATCTCACCCAACAGCGTCCAGTCCTTCGGCAGGATCGGCTCGATGTTCTTCTCCCACTCTTCCTGTTCGGTAGGATGAGCGATCTTCACGGCGGACACGAGGTGCTCGCCGGCGACCTTCGCTACCTCGATGGCCCGGCGCCATCCCTTCTCCGGCGCCGCACGTCCCAGGAACAGGATGAAGTCTTCCTTCTGCGCGTTGAACGAGTAGAACGCCATGTCGATGCCGTTGTAGACGACCCCGCCATACCGGAGCGACTCGTGGAACCGCTTCTGGGCCTCGCTGATCGCGACGAACCACGCGCGGTCGCCAACCAGGTCGTAGAGTCGGATCATCTCCGGCGTGAAGGAGCCATGCAGCGTGTGGACGGTCGGTATGCCCGTCTCGATGGCCGCGGCGAGCGCGGAGAACGGGGAGTGCACGTGCAGGACCTCGAATTGATCACGGACATCGCGTAACGAGAAGATCGTGTGGGTGGTGTCGAGCGTGATGTCGTTGATGGCCTTGGAGCCGGGAGCGATATCGAAGACGTACTCGAGCCTGGCTTTGGTGATGGAGTCACCCGTGGCGAAGAGCGTGACGTCGTGCCCGACCTCGGCCAGGCCGTCGGCCTCCAGGGACACGACCCACTCGATGCCGCCGTAACCCTTCGGGGGCACCGCGACCCACGGCGGGCAGATGAGGGCGATCCTCATGCCATGGCCTCCTCCACTCCGGGCCGGATCCAGGGGACGAACCGGCGGTGCTCGAACTCCTCGGCGTAGCTCGTCTCCCAGCGCTGGATGATGACTTCGTGCTCGGGATGGTGTTCGAACGCCCGGACCTGCCCGACCTCGTCCCATTCGGAGACCACGACGTATGTCCGGACGTCCCAGGGGTCACGGCCGACCTCGCTCCACCGGTGACCGGGCTGCTTCTGAGCCAGCTCTCGGACTGCGGCCAGATCGCCCTCGAACCGGTCGCGGTCGGCCTCATCGGCCAGGACGAAGCGTAGGTAGGCGAGCACGGTCATCCAGCGGCGCTCCTCGTCAGCTGCCGGGCAAGCCTACCCGCTCGGGGTGCCGGCCAACCGATAGACTGGCCGGCACGGGACGTGGCGCAGTTTGGTAGCGCGCAGCGTTCGGGACGCTGAGGTCGCGGGTTCAAATCCCGCCGTCCCGACAAGGATCTCGGGCTGGGGATCTTCCAAACGCCTTGCGGTGCAGAGGATCCCCGGCCGGGCTCAAGGTGCCGGTCGTTTCGGGTCGATACAACGCAGATGTTTGACGAACCCCGGCCGGGCCCTATACGGTCTTGCCCGGCTGCCATGAGCAGCCTCTTTTTGATGCGGGGCGAGCGAGCCGGGAACCGAAGTCGTCTGGCGCGGGGCGCACTGGCCCTGCTGATCATGCTTTGCGCATCCGTCACCTCGGCAAGCCTCTCCTGGGCCGCTCCGTCGCAGGAAGACGTGCAGGCGGCCAAGGAAAAGCTCGACGCGTTGAACCAACGCCTGGGGATCCTCGTCGAGGAGTATGACCAGCAGCATGTGAAGCTCCAAGAGATCCAGTCCCGCCTGGCGACGACTCGGGCCGAGGCCGCCAAGGCACACGCAGCGGCGCTAGCGGCGATGGGTGATTTGAACGCCCGGGCCACAAGGGCCTACCAGGGAGTCGGGTCCGAGCTGGAGATGCTCCTGGGAGCCACGTCGTTCGCCGAATTCTCCGACCGCCTTGAATTCATGGGGGCGATAGCCCAGGCCGACACCGATCTAGCGAACCGCGCCGCCACCGCGCAGCAGCAGGCGACATGGATAGCGGCCAAGTTATCGGACGCGCTCGCCCAGCAGCAGGAGCTCCTCGCCTCGCTCCAACAGAAGCAATCAGAGATCCGACGAGGGATCGACCAGGCCAAATCGTTGTACGAGAGCCTCAACCGGCAATATCACGACGCGCTCGCCGCTCAGGCGGCCGCCGCGGCCAGCGCGAGCCCATACTCCATCTCACCCCCGCCGGGCGGCCCGCCTCCGGCACCGAACGCGAACGCCCAGGCCGCCCTCGATGCGGCCTACTCGATGATCGGCGTGCCCTACCAGTTCGGAGGGTCGAGCCCCGAGTCGGGGTTCGATTGCTCCGGCTTCACGATGTGGGCGTGGGCTCACGCTGGCGTCTCGCTCCCCCACTCCTCGGAGATGCAGTACGCGGTGCTCCCACATGTAGCCCAGAGCGACCTCCAACCCGGCGACCTCGTGTTCTTCTACTCACCCATCCACCACGTCGGGATGTACGTCGGCGGGGGCCGCATGATCGATTCGCCCTACACCGGCACCGTGGTCCAGGTGCGGGCGGTCGAGTGGAGCGTCTACGTGGGGGCAGGGCGACCCTAGCGGTCGACGGTTGCACCCGTCGGCGGGATCTGGTCGCTCCCTACCTGGTCAGGCGGACATGGCCGTTCGTGCCGATGGCCTCGACGTCCCAGTGGGTCCCGAACGCGTGCATCCCGTGAACATAGATGCGCCCGATCTCCTCGGGGACCCTGGGGTCGATGCGCACCTCGCCGTCGTGCACATCCAATCCCAACATGTTCCTGATGAACACGAACGGGGCGCCGGTGGCCCAGGCCTGCGGGCTGCACGCAGTCGGATAGGGGACCGGGAACCGCCCGATGTTCCGATCGAACCCGGCGAAGGCTTCGGGGAGGCGGAAGTCGCTGAACGATGCCGCCTCCAACTGGGCGAGGCCGATCCGGTTGGCCTCGTCGCGGAAGCCCGACCGCACCAGCCCCATGGCTACGATCGAGTTGTCGTGGGGCCAGATCGTCCCCACGTGGTAGCCGATCGGGTTGAAGCCCCTGTCCTGCCTGGAAATCGTCCTGATCCCCCACCCCGAGAACATGTCATCCGACATAAGGTGTGCCACCACCGTGCGCGCCCGGTCTTCCGGCACGATCCCCGACCACAGCAGGTGGCCCATGTTGGATGTCATCGAGTCGATGGGCTTCTTGTCGCCGTCCAGGCCGACGATGTAGTAGCCCCCTCGCGCTCCGGACCAGTAGTCGCGGTTGAATCGCTCGTACAGCTCGTCAGCCTCCTTGCGAAGGCTCGCCGCCAGCTCCGCGTCGTCCATCAGCCCTTCGGCCATCTCGGCCACCCTGAGCTTGGCGTCGTACACGTACCCTTGGATTTCGGCCGTGGCGATGGGGAGGTACGGGATCGTGCCGTTCGAGTACTGGATGCCGTCCCAGGAGTCCTTCCAGCACTGGTTCCCCAGTCCCTGCGAGGACCGGGTGCCGTACTCGACGTACCCATCGCCGTCGCGGTCGCCGTACCGGTCTATCCACTCCAACGCGGCCAGGACCTTCCCCCACCGAGCCCGGACGAACTCGTCGTCGTCGCCGTGTCGCCAGAATTCGGACATCAGGATGAGGTACAGGGGCGTTGCGTCGGCCGTGCCGTAGTACGGGCTGTGGGGCTTCTCGCCAAGTACGGTGAGCTCCCCGTTTCGCACCTCGTGCAGGATCTTTCCCGGCTCCTCGTCCTTGAACTCGTCGACCTTCGTCCCCTGCTGGACGCCCAGGAGGTGGAGGGCTCCCCGTGCGAGCTCTGGCCCCACCCAGACCGTCTGCAGGGCGGTGATCAACGTGTCGCGGCCGAACAGGGTCATGAACCAGGGAAGTCCCGCGGCCGGCAGCACGAAGCTCTCACCGCCGAGCTCGCCGGCGATCCGCATCGCGGCCAGGTCTAGGGTGGACTTGTCGAATGCCCCCTTGACGATCGCGCTGTCGGACTCGAAGCGGGGAACCCCGTCGAGCCAGCTGGTCAGCGCCCCCTCCGCATACTCCTGCTCCTCGCCGAACTCGCCGTGCATGGGCTCGAGGACCCGGTCGTTCACCCGAACTGTGACGCGGAGCAGGAACCCGAGGGCGCTCCGGGAAGGAAGTTCCACGTCCCACACGAGGTCGTCGCCTTCGATGCGGGGCTTGCGCTCCTCGATCCACTCGGGCATGACTCGGACGGCCGGATTCAGCCGCTGGTCCACCCCTCCGGTCATGATCCCGCTCTGTCTGACCTGGACGTTCGTCTCGGCTAGGTAGCCGTCGTTCTCGTAGTGGAAATGAAGGAGGCTCTCGTCGGGGTCGTGCTCAACGTCGATCTTGCTGCTTCGGTCGCGAACGGAGCTCTTGACCTCGAACAGGTCCGCGAAGTCGGCGCCGACCCGAAGACGCAACTCGAATCGAACGGCCTCGGTCGAGGCGTTGTAGACGGCGACCTGCTCGTGCAGGCCACCACCGACGAACCGGAACCGGCGGACCGTCAAGGCATTCGCGCGGATGTCCGACAGGTCCGGATTGGTCAGGAAGAACGCCGCCGAGTAGTAGTCGACGACCCGGGACTTCAGGAGCGAGAGGGGCTCTCCGTTGAGCGTGAGCTCCCACGTCGACAGGAATCGAGTGTCGTCGTGAAGGAGACCGCCGATGGATCCGCCAGGCACGTCCCCGAGGGAGTCGGAGAACATGAACGTCCGCCCTTCCAGGATGGCGATGGCGTCCGTGCCGAGCTCGGGGGGATAGGACTTCTCGTCGCCTCCCTCCACCTCTGGCCGGGGCTCGGGGTACGGATCGAGCGGCGTCGGTCGCCTCCCGGCGGCCGACGCCGGCATGGTCTCGGGAGGCGCGGACCCGTGCACCGCCGGCGCGTCCTCCCGTTCTCCGGCGCCGCCGGCGACCGGTGGTAAGCCGAGATCCGCCAGGCGGGTCTCGGCCTGCTGCACCAGCTCATCCTTCCCGATGGCCCGCGCCTCCTCCAATGCCCTGACCAGCAGGTCTCGGGCCTGGGCCTTCCTCGCATCCACCTTGTCGGGCGTCGCGTACTTCAATCGCTCGTCCGCCTTCACGATCAGCTCGAAGATCTCCTTCGCATCCATCCAGCCCCCCGTCAGATCCGGCCGATCTCCACGACCGTCTTCACGTCCGCGTCACGCCGCTCCAGCGCCTCCATCCATGCGGCCAGCGGCACCCACCTGGTTACCAACCGGTCCAGCCACCCACGGTCGGCCCTCGCCAGCGCGTCCGTGGCCTGCTCGTAGTGGCGCCGGTTGGCGTTCACCGAGCCGAACACGACGTTGTTGTTCAGTACCATCTGCTTGTTCAGCGTGTCCACGTCGAGCGGCAGCGTCCGCCCGGCCGGGGAAATGCCCGTCAGGCACATCACGCCATTGGGGCCGAGATGGTCGATGGCGTGGAACACGAGTGGACCCACGCCCGTGCAATCGATGACCACGTCGAACATGCCTGCGACGTCGTCCAGCGAGCCCGCGTGATAGGTCGCGCCGAGGTCTCCGGCAAGCACCGGCTTCAGGCCCGTGGCAACCACATCCAGGACGTGGACCTCCAGCCCGCGATGGCGACCGAGCATGGCGCCCAGGAGCCCGAGCGGCCCTGCACCCGTCACCAGGGCCCGCCTGGGCTCCCACACCGCGCGATGGCCGATCCGCTCGACGTGTTCCCAGGCCTTGGCCACCACCGACGTCGGCTCGGTGAGCACGGCTAAGCGCCCGAGGGATGGGTCGGCCTTCACCGAGAACTCCGGCTCGATCCGGAACCGCTCCGACAGGTATCCGTGGCGCCCCTTGATGCCGCGCTCCGTGTACCGGCCGTTCCGGCACATGTCCCATTCCCCGGCCGCGCAACTGTCGCACGGTTCGGGGTCCGGTCGGCGGACGAACCCCACCACGAGCTCGCCCCGTGCGAAACCGCTCCCGGCCGGCGCCTCCAGCACCCGCCCCAACGACTCGTGCCCGAGGATCAGCCGATCCTTGCCCGGAGGAGCCTCGCCGTACTTGCCCTCGACGATCTCGTTATCGGTGCCGTCCACGCCGACCGCGATGGTCTCGCACAGGATCGAGCCCTCCCCCGGATCGGGTTCGGACACCTTCTCCAGCGCGCCCGAGTTAGGCCTGGGCGGCCCGACCGTAACGGCCAACATCGTCATCAGTTGCGGTCCTTGTTCTCGAGGTGCTGGCGGATGGCGATCGCCGCGCCCGCGCCCTCGCCCACCGCTGAAGCCAGCTGTTTCGTGGATCCGGACCTCACGTCGCCCGCCGCGAACACCCCCGGCATGCTGGTCTGGAAGCCCATGTCGGTGGCGATCAGCCCCCGGTCGTCCAGGTCCACCGAACCCTTGACGAACTCCGTGTTCGGATCCAGGCCAATGAACACGAAGCACCCCGCCGGGTGAAGCTCCTCGATGGTCCCAGCCGGAACGCTCTCCAGCGTGATCGATCCCAGCTTTCCGCTCCCATCCTCCTTCGCCTTGAACTCCTTCACCGACCGGTTGAGGAGGACCTCCATCCGTTTGTCCATGTTCACCTTGTCCTGCAACAGTTTGTTCCCACGGAGCCGGTCGCCGCGCTCGACGACCGTGACCTTGTCAACGAACTGGGTGAGGAACAGGCCCTCCTCCAGCCCGCTGTTCCCGCCGCCCAGCACGACGAGTTCCTTGGCGCCCTTGTAGAACGGCCCATCACAGGTGGCGCAGAAGTGGATCCCCGCCCCGATCAGGTCGTCCTCACCGGGCGCGTTCGTCCGGCGGTACGAGGAGCCGCTAGCGATGAGGGCGGCCCGGGCGTGGTAGTGGTCGCCGGTGGCGGTCTCTACGTCCACCTGATCGCTGTCGCTCGTGACCGAGAGCACCGACACGGCCTGCAGGAGCTCGACCTCGTACCGCCGCGCCTGCTGGACGATCCGTTCGGCCAGCTCGGCTCCCCCGATGCCCTCCGGGAAGCCGGGGTAGTTGTCGAGGCGTTCGGTCACGCCCGCCTGTCCGCCCAGGCCCTTGTTGTCGATCACGAGGGTCTGAAGGTTCTCGCGGGCTGCGTAGATCGAGGTCGTGAGGCCTGCCGGCCCTCCACCGATGATGACCAGGTCGTAGACGTGCATCATGGCCATCCGCTCGAGCCCGATCTTCTCGGCCAGCTGCTCGTTGGTGGGCTCGGACAGGAACGTCCCGTCCGGGAAGATGATCGTGGGGATGACGTTGTTCCCGTTGTTCCTGGCCTGGACGACGCTGACGCCGTCGGGATCCTGCTCGATGTCGTGCCACTCGAAGGGGACTCGCTGGTCCCCCAGGAAGCGCTTGGCCCGCCGGCAGTCCGGGCACCAGCTCGCCCCGTACACCTTGATCTCAGCCACGTGGAGGTCCCCCTTTCCCGTTCGGCCTCGCGCCGTCGTGTATTCGCCGGACACACGGATGGTGGATCGACCGTGTCGTCCAGGGTTCCTGGCGTTACAGGGCGCCGAGCAACCGACTGTAGCGTTCCGGGCCCCTGAGGGGACACTCAACGGGCGGGGTGAGACCGCCATGGCTGCGACGCGCCGGGAGAGCGCGACTGGAGGCGCTGACTCCCGGGCTCGACCGAGAGCATTCATCTCCCCCGCGGTACCCTTGCCGCGGCGGAAGGAGCCGGATCGTGCAGCTCGGGATGGTGGGCCTCGGCCGGATGGGGTCGAACCTCTCGCGACGGTTGATGCACCGCGGCCACGAGGTCGTGGCATACGACGTGAGCAAGGACGCGGTGCGTCAGCTCGAGGGCGAGGGGGCCATCGGAACCGCGTCGCTCGAGGACTTCGCCAGCAAGCTGTCCAAGCCTCGCGTGGCCTGGCTCATGGTGCCGGCCGCCTTCGCCGGGCCCACCGCCGACCGATTGGCCGAGCTCATGGACCCCGGCGACGTCATCATCGACGGAGGGAACTCCTACTACCGCGACGACATCGAGCGGGCCGAACGGTACCAGGCGAAGGACATCACGTTCATCGACGTCGGGACGTCCGGCGGCGTGTTCGGGTTCGAACGGGGATTCTGCCTCATGATCGGCGGCGACGAGGCAGCGGTGGGTCGCCTCGATCCCATCTTCGCCGCACTCGCGCCGGGTGTGGAGGCTGCCCCGCGAACGCCCGGCAGGGAAGGTTCGCCGCAGACGAGCACGGCCGAGGCCGGCTACCTGCACTGCGGACCGTCCGGCGCAGGCCATTTCGTCAAGATGGTCCACAACGGGATCGAGTACGGCCTCATGGCCGCATACGCCGAAGGGATGAACATTTTGCGCCACGCCAACGTCGGCAAGCAGCGGCACGCGATTGACGCCGAAACGACGCCGCTGCGCAACCCGGAGCTCTATCAATACGACCTCAATCTGCGCGACATCGCCGAAGTGTGGCGACGCGGCAGCGTCATCGCATCATGGCTGCTGGACCTCACCGCAGCCG
>JBIOXZ010000065.1:0-18931 GCA_044869895.1 Actinomycetota bacterium
CTGCCAGAAGGAGGCCAGGAGTGGCCAAGTACGAGGCGTACTGTGTGAAGTGCCGGGCCAAGCGCGAGTTCGAGGGCACCGAGGTGACCCTCAAGAACGGGCGCAGGGCGGCGCAGGGCACCTGCCCGGTGTGCGGCACCAAGGTCATGCGGATCCTGGGGAAGGCCTCCTAGCTAGGACGCGGGCGGGACCCCGACGAGCCCCGGCTCAGGCTTGGGCCTAGGGCAACCTGCTGAGCAGCTCGTCGGAGGAGAACACCGGTCGCGTGGGCGCCATCCGCCGATGGCGGTCGGTCAGGTCGGCCACGGTGGTCTCCTCGAACACTCCCTGGATGGCTCGGGCCACGTCGCCCCAGAACCCCTGGAGGCCGCACCTCGAGTCCTGGAAGCAGGTGTGGTCCGAGGGTTCCAGGCAGAACATGGGGAACAGCTGGCCCTCGATCGCGTCCGCGATGTCGGCCACCTTGATCTGGGCGGGATCCTTGGCGATGCGGCACCCGCCTCCCGCCCCGCGGAAGCTCTCCACCAGCCCCGCCTTGTGCAGCGCTCCCAGCTGCTGCTCGAGGAAGCGCAGGGGGACCTGCTGTGCGAGGGCGATCTCCCGTGCGGGGACCAGCCCGCCGTCCTCTCGGCGGAGCGCCAGCTCGATCATGGCCCGCATCGCGTATTCCAGCTTCTGGGAGATCTTGAGCACGACCGACTCCTGCCGACTCCGGCCGACTCCAGCCGGGTCCCGCGGCCAATGTAGGTTCGGGGTTTGGCGGTGTCAACGCGCCCTCGGCGCGACGTTCGGAGACACTCCCCCACCCGAACCGACGATTAGCCCGGTCGGACTATGCAGATGAAGGCGTCCCCTGCCGAGAATCTGGATGAGGAGGAACCGTGCGTGTCCTGGTGATCGACGACGAGCCCGACATCTTGCTCCTGTGCCGGGTCAACCTGGGCTTCGCCGGCCATGAGGTCCTCGAGGCCCCAGACGGTGAACGGGGCATGGAACTGGCCGTGCGCGACCGGCCGGACCTGATCGTCCTCGACGTGATGCTGCCCGCCCTCGACGGATTGTCGCTGCTTCGGATGCTGCGGGAGCGCCCCGAGACCTCCGAGACACCGGTGATCCTTCTCACGGCCAGAGCCCAGCTCGACGACCAGACCCGGGGGTGGGAGGCCGGCTGCGCCGAGTACGTGACCAAGCCGTTCTCGCCCGTCGAGCTTGCGAGCATCGTGGCCCGGGCCCGCGAGATGACTCCACAGGACCGGCGGCTCCGTCGGGATCAGGCCCTGGCCGATCTGGCTCGCGCGTCGAATCTCTGAGCCAGCGCCGGAGCAGCCGCTAGACTGCGCCTCATGCTCCCCACCGTCCCGCTGGCGGACAAGCACGTCGACGAATATGCCGCTCCGGCAGGCGAGGAAGCCGTGGAGCGCCTTCGCAAGGCGGCCAAGCCCTTCGCCGGGGCCAGCATGCTCCACGTCAACAGCACGGCGTACGGGGGGGGCGTGGCCGAGCTCCTTCAGTCACAGCTCCCACTACTGAACGACCTCGGCATCCAGACCACGTGGGCGTTGCTCGAGGGGTCCGACGAGTACTACGCCGTCACCAAGAGCGTGCACAACGCGCTGCAGGGCGCCGAGGTCCCATGGACGGAGGAGATGCGGAGCGCGTACTGGGACAGGATCCGGGCCAACGCGGCGGAGTTCACCGATAGCTACGACTACGTCTTCGTCCACGATCCCCAGCCGGCCGCCCTGCTCACCGTGCTCGACGAGGAAGGGCGGCGCTCCGGGAGGTGGATCTGGCGATGCCATATCGACCTGTCCACCCCGTTCCGTCCCGTGTGGGAGTTCTTCGAACCGATCGTCAACCGGTACGACGCGGCGATCTTCACGATGGAGGATTTCGCCCAGCCCGGGGTGACCGATCCCGTGCATGCGTTCATCCCTCCATCCATCGACCCCTGTTCGACCAAGAACCTCGACCTGCCCGACGAGACCATCACGAACGTGCTGCAGACCTATGGGGTCGACCCGGATCGTCCGATCGTGATGCAGGTCTCCCGATTCGACCCGTGGAAGGACCCCCTCGGTGTGATCGACGCCTTCCGGCTGGCTCGAAAGACGTTCCCGGACCTCCAGCTCATCCTGGCCGGGTCCATGGCGCACGACGACCCCGAGGGCATGCGGTTCCTCGACCTCACCGAGGAGCATCGGGCGGGCGATCCCGACATCCACCTCCTCACGAACGTCCACAACGTCGGGAACCTCGAGATCAACGCGTTCCAGCGTGCATCCACGGTCGTAGTCCAGAAATCGATCCGTGAGGGGTTCGGCCTGGTGGTCGCCGAGGGTATGTGGAAGGACAAGCCGGTGATCGGGGGAAACGTCGGCGGGATCCGCTTGCAGATCACCGACGGGCAGACCGGCTTTCTGGTGGACTCTGTGGAGGGATGCGCGGAGCGGATCGTTCAGTTGGTGGGGGACCCGGAGCTACAGAGAACGATCGGCCGCGCGGCACGGGAGGTCGTCCGCGACCGGTTCCTCACGGTTCGAGAGCTGGAGGACTACCTGGGGCTGATGACCTCTCTGCGATGAGCGCGCTCGATGCCCCAATCATCGTCGCGTCCAACCGCGGTCCGGTGACGTTCGAGCGCGACGATTCGGGCGAGTTGTCCCCTCGCCGAGGTTCGGGAGGGTTGGTGACCGCCCTGGTGGGAGCCCTCCAGGCCTCCCGCGGGCTGTGGGTGGCCGCCGCGATGTCCGAGGGCGACCGCGAGGTCGTGGCCAGGGACGGCCGGGGGTTGGTGGACATGGAGGCCTACGGGTGGCCCTTTCGGGTGCGGTATCTGGACATCCCTCCGGCCACCTACGACGCGTACTACAACCACGTCTCGAACGGCATCCTGTGGTTCGTCCACCACTACCTGTGGGACACCGTTCGCTCGCCCTCCTTCGACGACGACACCGAACGGGCGTGGGGCGAGTACGTCGACGTGAACTGGACCTTCGCCCAGGCGCTCGCGGAGGAGGGCGACCAGCAGCGGTCCCAGCCCGTGTACCTCATCCAGGACTACCATCTCTCGCTCGTTCCGCGGTTCCTCCGGGAGCTGCGCCCCAACGCGCTCATCGCACACTTCTCGCATACGTCCTTCGCCGGGGCGACGTACCTACGGACCCTGCCGGGCAGCATCCGAGAGGGGATCATCCGGGGGCTCCTCGGCGCCGACGTGCTCGGGTTCCACTCACAGGCCTGGGCGGAGAACTTCATGATGTCCGCCCGCCTGTTGCTGGGGGTCCGAGCGGACCTGGCGCGATCCCGCATCCTGGTCGAGGGCCGCGAGGTCCTGGTCCGGATCCACCCCATCTCGATCGACGTCGGGCCGATGCGGGAGGCCTCGGCCAGCTCCGAGGTGCGAGAGCTCCGCAGGCAGCTGAACCGGTGGCGAGGCAACACGCGGCTGGTCCTCCGGGTCGATCGCTTCGAGCTCACGAAGAACGTCGCCCGCGGGTTCCGAGCCTTCGGGCTGTTCCTCCGGCGGCATCCGGAATGGCAGGAGCGGGTACGGTTCCTGGCTCTCCTCTCGCCGTCGCGAACCGAGGTCCCGGAGTACCGGGCCTATGCGGAGGAATGCTTGGCCGAGGCGGACGCGGTCAACCGGGAGTTCGGCCACAAGGGTTGGGAACCGATCGAGGTTCGGGTGAAGGACGACCATGCGGGGGCGATCGCCGCCTATGGGCTGTACGACGTCCTCCTGGTCAACCCGATCTACGACGGCATGAACCTCGTCGCCATGGAGGGTCCGGTGCTGAACCGGCGCCACGGGGTCCTCGTGCTGTCGAGGAACGCCGGCGCCTACTGGCGACTCGGACGGTACGCGCTGCCGGTGAACCCGTTCGACCTCGGCGAGATGGCCGACGGGATCGCCACCGCGTTGGACATGCCCGCGGACGAGCGGGCCCGTCGGGCTCGGGGCCTGTCCAGGTTGGTGCTCTCCAATCCGCCGCAGCGGTGGGTGGGCGCGCAGCTCGACGACCTGGAACGGATACGCCGGCGTCGGGTCGGCGTTCAGGTCAGCTGACCGAGCAGCTCCACCAGCCCCTTCGGCCCCTCGACCACCACGGCGGCTGCCTCCAGGAGCTCCCGGGGCGTGTCCTTCCCCCGCACGGCCACCTTGACGGCGAGTAGGTCCTTCTCGGCGAGTGAGTCCAACGCGTGGAAGGCCTCGACGTCGGCCACGTCGTCGCCGGCGAACAGGGCGGCCGACAGGTCGTTCTCGCCGACGATGCGCTCCACCGCCCCCCCCTTTCGGGGCCGACCCGCGGGGACGAGCTCGACGACCATCTTGCCCTCGACGAGTTCCAGGCCTGCGGAGGACGCCACCTCCTCGAGTGCGGCGATCAGCTGGGGCCTGGCCCTGGTCGGGTTTGGAGCCTGCCGGTAATGCACCGCGATGGACGCCCCCTTGTCCTCCACCCAGGCTTCGGGGACAGTTGCGGCGGCGGCTTCGACCCTGGGCGCCACCACGGCCACGAGCTCCGGCGCGGCCTCTTGCAGCCCGTACAGGCCGAAGTACCGAAGCCCCGGCACGTCGAGGAGCGCCGCCACCTCCTCCGAGCGACGGCCGGAGATCACGGCCACCACCCGGTACCGGAGGGCCAGCGCCGCGAGGACCTCCCGCGCTCCCTCGACAGGCCGCGCATCCTCCGGCCTGGCCACGATGGCCGACAGCGATCCGTCGAAGTCGAGGAGGATGCCCGCCTCCTCGGCCATTGCCCGGAGGCGGCGGAGGCTACCCGTTCTGCGCGCTTGCGTAATCGGTGCCGAGGTAGATGGCGACCTGGACCTTCTTCTCCACGTTCGTCGCGGTGTCCGGCAGGCGCGAGATCTTGACGTCGAGATCCGGGAAGAAGTTCGTCGCCAGGGATTCGGCCTCGATCCGGTCGCCGGCGACCCGGTAGTAAACCGTGGTCGCGGCGACCGGGGACGGCGCGTCGGCGACCTGCGCGGGTACGTACCCATAGTCCTTCTCGAGCTGCGCCGCGGTGTCCGCGGCCAGGCCCGTGACGCCGGCCCCGTTGAACACGCCGATCCGCACGCCCACGACCTGGGGGCTTGGCTTCTCCTTCGGCGAGGCAGAAGGGCTGGCGCTTGGCGAGGGCGACGTTCTCGCGCCGCTGGGAGCGGGCGCCGCCGTCCCACCCTGAGGGAAGGCCTGGTCGATCAACACCACTCCTCCCACCACGAGGGCGACGATGAGGGCGAACCGAAGCGTGCTGGTGGCCAAGGAGAAGTAGAAGCTCCTCTCGCTCGGGGGTTCGTGCCTGCCGGACATCCTATCCCGTTCCTCTCAGGCCCGTCCCGGGCGCGCCTAGTGCTCGAAGCCGAGCTGGCGGGCGAAGCGCTTGCGCCGCCGGCTCTCCCGCAAGCGGCGTAGCCTCCGCACGAGCATCGGGTCGTACGCCAGGGCCTCAGGCCGATCGATCGCTCGGTTGAGGAGATGGTGATAGCGGGCAAGGGAGAGACCGAACCGCTCCCGGATCTGTCGCTCCTTCGCGCCGGGGTGCTTCCACCATTCCCGCTCGAAGTCCAGCACCTGGCGCAGGCGCGGTTCGAGCTCCTGGGCGGCCTCGGAGGGCGGAGCGCTCACGCTCGGAGGCTAACAAGCTCGGCTGACGGTTCAAGCACCTGGGCCGCGCCGGCACTCAGGAGGCCAGGGCACGAACCTGGCGAAGGGCCACGGTCATTGCGGCCAGGTCGTTCGCGTCCTCCAGGGCCATACCCCGCATGAACCTGGACAGGCGGTCGAACGCCTCCGACCGGCTGTCGAGGAACGCGGCCACGCCCTCGTCCACCGGGCGGTCCCCCGCCTCCTCCAGGACCTTTTCCGCCACCAGGCGCCGAACCAGCAGTAGATCGTCCTGGACGGCCTGGATCGCCCATCGGTGCCACTTGCTGGGGGCCGGGAGCTCGGCCACCCTTCCCTCGAGCCACTCGATGAACAGCGACTCGCCAACTGCAAAGAAGGCCCGGGCCACCTGGGGAACCGGCCTGCCCGTTCGCTCGGCCACCACGATGATGTTCGGGCCGTGCACCAGGCCCGGTTGGAAGGCGTGCCGCCTGCCGATCTCCTCCGGCACCCTCTGATCGACGAGCCGCCACGCGTATCGTTCGCCCTCGTGTCGCCATGCCTCCGTGACGACGTCCGGCAAGGCCTCCGACAGCTGACGGAACGGCTCGCGATGGGCCTCGATGGCCCGGCCCAGACGGTCCGGCATGTTGGCCAGGTACCATCGCGAGGTCCGCTCGACCAGTCGGTCCACCCCGCCGAGGAGGTCGCTGAGGATGGATGGCTCGACCCGCCCGACGAGGCCCTCGATGGCCTCCCACCGCTCGACGGCGCCGGTCACATCGCGGGCCACCCGGTACGCCCGAATCACGTCCGCGGCCTCCGCTCCGGTCTCATTGGAGAGCCGGGTGACGAACGTGATCCCCTGCGAGTTCACCACGTCGTTCGCCACGATCGTGGCGATGAGCTCGCGGCGCAGAGGGTGTTCCGGGAGCAGCTGGTTGAACCTTCCCACCACCACCGGCGGGAAGTAGCCCCGGAGGTCCTGCTCGAGGTACCGCGAGTTCGGGAGGCTGGATTCGAGCAGCGCTCCGGCGAGGCTCTTCTTCGCGTAGGCCAGGAGCACGGCGAGCTCCGGGCGGGCCAGGCCCCGACCGGTCCGCCGGCGCTCACCGAGCTCCTCCGTGGTTGGGAGGGCCTCGAGCTCGCGGTCCATGACCCCTTCGCCCTCCAGCGCCTGCATGAGATCCTCGAGCGCCTCGGTCCTGGAGACGGACTGGTCAACCTCCTGGGACAGGATCTGGGCCTGGAGGAAGTTGTCGTAGAGCACGTGCCGCACGACATCCTGCTCGACCCGGTGCAGCAGCTCGTTCCGGTCCTCGAGCGAGAGCTCACCTCGATGCATCGCCAGGCCGAGGAGGATCTTCAGGTTCACCTCGTGATCGGAGCAATCCACGCCGCCCGAGTTGTCGATGAAGTCGGTGTTGATCCGGCCCCCGGCGAACGCGTACTCGATCCGGCCTCGCTGGGTGAATCCGAGGTTGCCGCCCTCGGCCACCACGCGGCATCGGAGGTCCCTCCCCTCGACGCGCACGTTGTCGTTCACCCGGTCGCCGACGTCCGCATGGGTTTCGGTGGAGGCCTTGACGTACGTGCCGATCCCGCCGTTCCAGAGCAGGTCCACCGGCGCCCGGAGGATGGCCTTGATCACCTCGTCGGGGGGCAGCGCCTCGCCGTCGACGCCGAGCGCCCCCCTGGCCTCGGGCGAGAGGGGGATGCGCTTCTCCGTCCTGGGCCACACCCCGCCCCCGTCCGAGATCTTCGACCGGTCGTAGCCGTCCCACGATGAGCCGGGGAGCTCGAACAGGCGCTTTCGCTCTGTGTACCCGGCGGCGGGGTTCGGATTGGGGTCGATGAAGACGCTTCGGTGGTCGAACGCCGCCACCAGGCAGAGCTGGTTCGAGAGCAACATCCCGTTGCCGAACACGTCGCCCGACATGTCGCCGATGCCGACCACGGTGATCGGCTGGGTATCCGGGTCGGTCCCCATCTCACGGAAGTGGCGCTTGACCGATTCCCAGGCCCCGCGGGCGGTGATCCCGAGCTTCTTGTGGTCGTAGCCGGCCGATCCGCCGGAGGCGAACGCGTCGCCGAGCCAGAATCCGTACTCGGCGGCCACCTCGTTCGCCGTGTCCGACAGGGCCGCGGTCCCCTTGTCCGCCGCCACGACCAGGTAGGGGTCGTCCTCGTCGTGAACCACGACGTCGATGGGGTGCACGACCTTGCCTTCCACCAGGTTGTCGGTCAGGTCAAGCATGCCCCGCATGAACCGGATGTACTGCCGGCGGACCTCCTGCCCAAGGGCCTCGGGATCCTGGGGCACGCGCTTCAGTACGAACCCGCCTTTGGACCCCGTGGGCACGATCACGGCGTTCTTCACCATCTGGGCCTTCATCAGGCCCAGGACCTCGGTCCGAAAGTCCTGCCGCCTGTCGGACCAGCGGATGCCGCCGCGCGCCACCCGGCCCCCGCGGAGGTGGACCGCCTCCACCTCCGTCGAATGCACCCAGATCTCGAACAGGGGCGTCGGCTTGGGCATCTCCGGGACCATTGCCGAACGGAACTTGAAGGCGATCGACTCGGCGGTGGGACGGTAGACGTTCGTCCGTACGGTCGCGTCCACCAACCCCAGATGGTTGCGGAGGATCCGATCGTGCTCCAGCGACTGGACCGCGTCGAGATCCGCCAGGATCTCGACGCGGAGCGCCTCCACGGCCTGCGGATCCTGGGGTCGGGCCGGATCGAACTTCAGCTGGAACAGCCGGGTGAACTTGGTCCCGATGTGGGGGTGTGCCGCGAACGCGTCGTTCTTGTACTCGGCGGTGAAGCCGGCATTCACGCGATGGTGGTACTTGCGGTAGGCCCGCAGGATCTCGACCTCCCGCCAGGACAGCCCCCCGGTCACGACCAACCGGTTCAGCGAATCCGATTCCGCCTCGCCCCGCCACACCGCCGAGATGGCCTCCGCGATCCGGGCTCCGGACTGGGCCACATCGAGCGGGCGGCCGTCCGAGCCGAGCACCCCGAAATCCTGCAGGAACCGCTCGTCGGCATCACCCACGAGATGGGTGGGGACCTCCTCGACCACGCGCAATCCGAGGGCCTCCAGCGTCGGGACGAAGTCGGACAGCTGGATCTTCCCCCCCACCTTGTAGAGCCGAACGCGAGTCAGCGTCTCGCTCTCGCTCGTCTCGTTCACCAGCCCCACCACGAACGCTTGACCGCCCGCCTCGAGCTCCTCGAACCGCTCGATGTCGAAGGCGGCGATGTCCACGTCCGTGGAGGACTTGTAGTAGTCGGGGAACCGGGGGACCCATCGATCGAACAGCTCGGGGCCCCGCTGCGGCGCATGGAGCTCGATCAGGCGCTCGCGGAGTCGGTCGTCCCATGTCTGCGCGAGCCGGACGACCTCGTGCTCCAGCTCGGCGAACGAGACGTCCGGTACTTGGCCGAAGCTGACATGGACCGTGAAGTGGATCCCGGCCAGCTGGCTCTCGCCGAGCGAGAGGTGATAGTCCACGCTCGAGCCCTTGAACCGCCGGACGAACAGCTCCTGGAGGTGCTTGCGGAGCTCGGGGTTGAACCGATCCCGAGGCAGTGCCACGAGGATCCACACGCTCCGCCCGTACAGGTCCCGCCGAATGAACAGCCGGACCTGGCGCTGCTCCTGCAGATGCAGAAGCCCGATGACGGATGTCCGGAGCTCCTCGGACGACGCCGCGAACAGCTCGTCCTTGGGGAAGCTGTCGAAGATCGTGACCACGGTCTTGTAGTCGTGCGAGCCCTCGATGAGATCCTCGGCTTCCAGGATCTGGTTCAGCTTCCGGTGCAGGACCGGGGTCCTGGCGGCCGGCTCCATGTACGCCTTCGATGTGAACAGGCCGACCATCCGCAGTTCCCCGACGATCCGGCCCTCCGGCGAAACCCGTCGCACGCCGATGTAGTCCATCCTGGCCCTGCGGTGCACGGTCGAGGGCCGGTTGGTCTTCGAGTAGATGAGCAGGTCGCCCCCCTCGATCCTGGCGCGAAGATTGGGCTCGATCCGTGACAGGGCCACCGGTGTGTCGTACGAGGACCATCTCGGCTTGGACAGGATCCCCAGGCCCGACTCCGGAACGGCATGCAGCGCACGGCCTTCGGGCGTCTCGATCAACTCGTACTCGCGGTATCCGAGGAACACGAAGTTGTCCTGGAGCAGCCACTCCAGGAACGCGACGGTCTCGGAGACCTCCTCCTCGCTGTACAGCACCGATGCCGCCTTCGCGGTGTCCACCATCCGCCCCAGGCGGTCCTGCATCGTCCGAAAGTCCCGGACCGCCAGTCGCACGTCGCCCAGGACGCCGCGGACCGCATCCTCGAGTTCGACCAGCTCCCCGCGCTCCAGGCGATGGTCCACCTCCCAGTGCATCACCGACTCGGGAGTGCGGGAATCACGCACGTGCTCGATCCGCTCGATGCGGCCGGCGGCATCGCGGTTGACCCCCATGACCGGGTGGATGACGCGGCGGACCGACAGCCCTCTGACCCGCAGCTCCTCGTTCACCGAGTCGAACAGGAACGGCGAGTCCTCGGTATTGGTCTCCACGACCGAACCGAGCGTCTGGTAGCCGTCCTGGCCGAGCGTCGGGTTGAAGGCCCGGACGGCGACCTCCTGGGATCCTCGTGCGTCGGCCAACTGGAACGCCCCCACCACCTGCCCGAGGAGCTCGTCGGCGCCGACCCCTGCGAGATCCTCGGTGGACAGGCGGCGCGTGTACCGGCGGGCGAACTCCCGGACCGCCTCCATCCGCCCCGGCTCGACGGTGCCCCCGACCTTCGCCAGGACCTGCTTGACGACGGCACTCTCGTCGGTTGCGGTCTGGTCCGTGACGCTCACAGGGACATCGTACCGGCGGGCCGGGGACGGGCCGCGCGCGGTCGCCCTATGGGCCGCTCGCCTGGGCGCTGTCCGGGTCGACCATGCAGGAGGAGACGTCCACGGCTTCGAACGCCGACGCCGGCAGGGTCTTCAGCTGGTCCAGCAGGGCGTTCGCCACCGCCGGTCGCGGGTCCCCTGGAAATACCAGTCGGAGCCATTGTCGGCCAGGATCATCCCGTACCGCTTCATCGCCCGGAGCACGACCCGGGCCTTGGGGCTGAATCCGGACAGATCGAACCCCGCCTTCAGACGGAACCTGGCGCCCATCGGCGGACACTGCTGGTCGGACGTTCCCGCGTCGTGGCGGGCCGGCCACACGCGCCGGTTCCGTGTGCACTGGGCGGTGAACCGGATGGCGTGTCCGATCGATCCCGCCTTGACCTCGTCGAACCGAACCAGGCCGGCGAGGATGGGGAGGCCGGCCGCATCGGCCGAGGTGCATCCGTCGGGCCGAAGCTCGTTCGACGACAGGTCGAAGACCGCCCCGCTCCCAGCGGTAGGGTTGCCGTGGTTCCAATCCGCGTCGAAGAGCTCGTAGAGCGTGCAGGTGCTCTTGTTCACGATGAGCGCGTGGCGGTCCGACCAGATCTCGATCGGGGTCCCCGGCCCGAACGGATACCGGACCCGGTCGCTCTCACTCGCGTATCGGAACCTGATCCGCACGGTCCGATGGCGGTTGGAGACGACGTCGTACGGCAGCCCGTAGCTCGGCGGCCCAAAGTCCGGGTGGAGGTTCGTCGAGCTCGCGCGCATCGATGCAAGCCACGTTGCGCTCTCCGGATGCACGGGCATCGAGTCCACACGCGTGTTCCAGATGTTGCCGGCCGGGAAGACCCCGCAATTCGTATCCGGAACTGCCCGGAGGACCGTCACCTGCGCATGCGCGGCGGCGGGCACCCCCACCACGAGGAGCGAGGCCATCACGCAGCCGAGTGCCTGCCGGTTCCGCACGATCAGGTCATCGGCATCGGCACCACCGGCGCTTTATCTGAAGTGTCTGGCCATTTCGGCCGGAGCTGGCGGTCTGACTCGAGGCGAGAGACTTCAGCCCTGCCGGTCGGGGTTCAACTAGCGAAGGACCCCACTAGCGGAGGACCCCACGAACCACGGTGTCGAGAAGGAGCCAACCGAATCCGAAGAGCCAAGCAATGGCCGCGAGTGAAGCGGCGAGGTAGACGCGCCTGGGCCGCCGTAAAGCGATCCCGATCATCAAGCCCAGGATTGCAATCAGCGCCTTCAGCCAGATCCAATTCGAGGGCTCGCTGAAACGGCCACTCGCCTCTATGCACAGCCGAAAATTCTCGTCTAGATGTCCGACCTTGCAGGTGAAACTGGGGAGACGCGTTGCCGTCACCGCAACGCCTCCCGCGAAGAGGATCAGGAGCGAAAGTGTCCAGTTTGTGGGCCCATCGGACTGGGTGGGTCGCAAGGAGACCCGCCAGGCAATCGCAATGCCTACGAGACCGATCGGAACGGCGACGAACCAGACAAGTGCCGCCAGTCCCGGAGAAAAGCGACAGCTGTTCGTGCACACCAAATCATCCCAAGAGGCGACGAGGAACGCAGCGCTCGTGACGACAAGACAACCAGCCGTTGTGTATCCAGCAATGCGTCCTGGCTTCGAAATAGGATCCGGCGGCGGCCATCGTTCTCGACGACGAGCCTTCCGTTTAATTTTCACCGGGGTCCATGGGCGAGAGATCCAGTCACATCTTGAGGAACCGAGAGGTATTTCCCGGCCCAATGGTATGCGGTCCCCCCGATCCGCTCAGAGGCCCTATCTGGGTTCTGTGCCCTTTCGTGCCCTACCGCGCCTCGAGCCGCCGGCTCTCGATCGCCGGTAGAGCTCTGACCTGCGACCTCCCTGGAGCTGGCGGTCGGATTCGAACCGACGACCTGCTGTTTACAAGACAGCTGCTCTGCCAACTGAGCTACGCCAGCTTGCGGCCGAGTGTACCGCTCAACTCCGGCGCGACGGCAGGACGAAGGCGTAGAGGACGGCCGCCAACGAGGCCGCGGCGTTCAGCGAGGCCACCCGCCCTCGCATGGGCAGCCGGACCAGCTCGTCGCACGCCTCGCGCGTCAGTCGGGAGAGCCCCTTGCCCTCGGATCCAACGACGAGAACTACCCGACCGGGCGGGCACGGCCGGTCGTACACCGTCGCCTCGGCCCCCTCGTCCAGTCCCACGACGAAGAACCCCGCCTCCTTCACCCGCTCGAGGGCCCGGGCGATGTTGGCCACCCGGGCGTGCGGAAGGTGCAGCAGCGCACCGGCAGAGGCCTTCACGGCGGCGGGGGTCACGGCCGCCGCGCGCCTGATCCTGGTCACGAGCATGACCGCGCCGGCCGCCTCGGCCGCACGTGCAGCCGCTCCGAGGTTCTGGGGGTCGATGATCCCGTCGAGCACCACCACCAGGTCCTCTGGGCCGAACGGCCACGAGGCGAGATGCCGCTCGCCGAGCTCCGGCGTGGCCTCGACCAGCGCCACCACCCCATGGTGGTCCCGGTCGAACGCGTCGAGCTCCCTTCGGGAGGCCTCGCGAACAGGAACCCGCCGCTCGGTCGCAGCATCGAGCAGGTCTTGAAGCGCCGGCGTGGACCGGGATCCTCGAGCGACCAGGATCTCCCGCGCCCGACCGGCCCGCACCGCCTCCAAGGCGCCCCGCCGGCCCGCCACCATGCCACCGCCCGCGGGCTCCGCTTGCCGGCGCCCGCGCGCGCGGCTCACCCGCCGGTCAGCACGGCGAGCGCGATGCATCCGACCCCGTCGCCGGTCAGCCCCAGGCCCTCGGGCCGGGTGCCCTTGACCGACACCCGGTCCACGCCGATCCCGAGCGTCGCCGCCACGTTCCGCTGCATCTCCTCTCGAGCGGGTGCGATCGCCGGACGCTCGGCGATGACCGTGACGTCCGCGGAGTGGGGACTGAGGTCCCGATCCCGCACCAGAGCCACCGTCCGCGCAAGTAGGTCCATGCCGGCGATCCCGGCCACCGAGGGATCGCCCTCGGGGAAATGCTCTCCGAGATCCCCCAGCGCGGCCGCGCCGAGCAGCGCGTCGGCGAGGGCATGGCACACGACGTCGCCGTCCGAGTGGCCGACGAGACCCGGTTCGCCGGGGAACCGCACGCCGCCGAGGAACAGGACCCGGCCCGCGGCGGCCCGGTGCACATCGAAGCCCAGGCCCGATCGGAATTCGGTCATGCGCCCCTCAGCCGTAGCTCGTCAGCCACGTGCTCGCTCCGCCGCGAAGAGCTCCGCGACCGCGAGGTCCTCCCGCGTGGTGATCTTGACGTTGTTCGGATCACCGGCCACGGCCGCCACGCGATACCCCGCCCACTCCAGGACCGCGGCGTCGTCGCTGAACTCCCGCCCGGCCTGCGCGGCGCGGCCATGGGCGTCGCGGAGCGCGGACGCGTGAAACGCCTGTGGGGTCTGGGCCAACGCCAGCTCCTCTCGGGAGCCCTCCGTCCGAACGACGAACCCGCCGCGAACCCGCTTGACCGTATCCGCCGCGGGAACGACCGGGATGGCACCGGCCGCATCGGGGGTCACCTCGAGCGCCGCCAGCACCAGGACGAACTGTTGGGGCGAGGCGAACGGGCGCGCGGCGTCGTGGCACACCACGAACGGGACCCGATCGGGAACCGCTGCCAGCGCGGCGGCGACCGATGCGTGGCGCGAGTGCCCTCCCGTCACCACGACCACCGGCTTTCCCGGCGCCACGATCGTCCGGGCTGTCCGCTCGTGGCCCCTGGGGACCGTCACCACGAGGGACGCGACGGCCGGGCAGGCGGCTGCGGCCTCCGCGGCGCGCACGACCATCGGCGTCCCCGCGACCTCGAGGAACGCCTTGGGCTCAGCCCTTCCGAGTCGATCCCCCGACCCGGCGGCCAGCACGATCGCGACGGCCCCCGCCGTCACGAGCCGGCCGGCTCCTGGAGATTGGCGAAGACCATCCGGCCGGTCACCGTGGTGATGACGTTTCGAGCCACCACTGGGACCTCCGAGCCGATGCGTTCGGTGGCGTTCTCAACGACCACCATGGTCCCGTCCTCCATGTACCCGACGGCCTGGCCGTGCTCCCGTCCCTGCTTGACCAACTCAACGGTGAGCTCGTCTCCCGGCGCCACCGGCACTCGGAACGCTGCAGCGAGGTCATTCATCCGGGGAACCGTCACCGAGAGCGCCTCGGCCACCATCGCCAGGTTGTGGTCCGTGGTGAGGAGGGCGGCGCCTCGCTCGCGCGCCAGGCGCACGAGCGCGGCGTCCACGTCATCCACATTGGACTCCTCCACCAGATGGACTTGCACGGTCGGTGCTCTCTGGAGCTCGGCCACCGCATCCAGGCCCCGCCGTCCCCGGGTTCGACGCTTGAGATCGGAGGAGTCCGCGATCAGTTGGAGCTCATGAAGGACGCCACTGTGCACGAGGAGATCGCCGGTGAGGAACCCAGTCCGGGCCAGGTCCACCACCCGGCCGTCGATCAACGCGCTCGTGTCCACCACGGCGATCTCCCCTCCCGCCGTACCGGCCGACCGAGGCTTCAGCCCGATCAGGCCGAACAGCTCGTGCTGTTTGGATCGCCCGACCCGGTACCCCAGGTAGCCCAGCGTGACGTAGAGGAAGGCCACGGTGGTCCATGCGGCAAGAGGCGGGAGCCGGAAAAGCGGGACGCTGGCCAGGGCCGCCACACCCAGGCCGATCAGCAGGCCGGCCGTCCCGGCCACGAGCTCCGGCGCCGGCACCCGGCGGAACTCCCGCTCCATCTCCCCAACGGCGGCCGCCGTCTGCCGCCCGAAAGCCCCGCCGAGCACGAACCCGGTCCCGGTCCCCAGGACCACGCCGAGGAGGGTCCGGGTCGTGCTGGGGTCGTTCAGCTGAGTGGCGATCGTGTAGCCGCCCGCCGCGAACAGGAGAACGAAGATCAACCGCACGAACTCGACGAGCCGTCCCCTCCGGACGGCCGGGCGTCTGTCGGTCGAGCCGCTCACCCGCCTACGGTGACCCCCCGTCCGGGACGGTGCAAGCATGCGTCGGGTTCGGAGAAGCCGTGGCGAGGCGGGGGCGTCTAACCCTCGGCGACGAGGATGCGGGAGCGGTGTGACTCCTCGAGGACCTTGTCGATCATGGCCTCGGCCTTCTCCTCAGTGCCGGCGCTGGCATACGCCAGCTCGGAGGTGAGGATCTGACGGGCCTTGGTGATCATGCGCTTCTCGCCGGCGGACAGGCCGCGCTCGCGCTCACGGATGGAGAGGTTCCGGACGACCTCGGCGACCTGGTAGATGTCGCCGGAGCGCAGCTTCTCGATGTTGTTCTTGAATCGCCGGCTCCAGTTGGCCGCCATCTTGGACTCGTCCTGGCGCAGAACGTCGAGGACCTTCTTGACCTCGCTCTTGGAAACCACCTGGCGCAGGCCGACCTCCTCGGTGCTCTCCACCGGGACCATGAGGGTCAGGTCGCCATAGGCCACTCGGAGGACGAAATACCTACGCTTCTCTCCCAGGATCTCCCGTTCCCGAAGCTCTTCGATGACTGCTGCGCCATGTTCCGGGTGCACAACCGTGTCGCCTTTACGGAACACGAAACCCCCTCGAGTCAGAAGCCGGTCGGTCGGACTCCCACGATAGCACGCGGGGCTCTGCTCCCGCAAATGAAATCCCTGGTCAGAGGCCCATTTCGAGGTGTTTTGCCTGTTCGGAAGGCTTAGGCAACCCGGTCCCGTTTGGCCCGGGAGCGGCCCCCGAATCCGGCCCACTCAAGGGCGTCGGCGACGTGCCCGACCGTGACCACCTGAAGGCCATCGAGCGCGGGACCCGGCTCTCCCGCGCAGAACACGGTGGTCAGCCCGGCCGCCCTGGCCGCCGCCAATCGGCCGCCCATCCCCGAGCCGGCGTGGACCCGGCCGGTGAGGCCGACCTCTCCGACGAAGGCGCTCCCCGGAGGCGCCGGCACCCCCGACGCCGCAGAGGCCAGCGCCGCCGCGACGGCGAGGTCGCATGCCGGGTCGTCGATCCCCACTCCTCCGGACGTCGCACCGAACAGTTCGGCCCTGGCCAACGGGGCCCTGACCATACGATCCAGCACCGCCGCGACCAGTTGGAACCGGCCCGGATCGAGGCCCGTGGCCTGGCGACGGGCCGGTCCGTCGGTCGGCACCACCAGCGCCTGTACTTCCACGGCGAGCGCTCGGCGCCCCAAGCGCGGGAGAGCGGTGGCCGATCCGGGCTCTCCCTCGCCTGCGCGCAGGAGGGCCCCGGGGTCGATCTCGTGGAGCCCGTCGTGCGCCATCTCGAACCAGGCCACCTCGCCTTCCGCCCCGAACCGGTTCTTGCCTCCCGAGAGCATCCGCAGTCCGGAGCGCGGCTCCCCGTCGAAAGTCAGGACGACGTCCACCGCATGCTCCAGCGTCCGAGGCCCGGCGACATCACCGTCCTTCGTCACGTGGCCGGCCAGAAGGACGGCGATGCCGTCCCCCTTGGCCAGCCCCACGAGCGCGTCCGTACAGCCCCGGACCTGCGCGGGTCCGCCGGGCAGTTGCCCACCGGCGGAGTCTCGGAGGCTCTGGATGGAATCGACGGCGAGCAGGAACGGCCGTTCGGCCCTGGCCGCGTCCACGAGCGGCCCCAGCTCCCGACCGGAAGCGAACGCAATCCGGTCGCCGGGGATCTCCAGCCGATGAGCGCGGAGGGCAACCTGCTCACGCGACTCCTCACCGGAGGCGAGGAGGCAGGGGAGCCCGGCAGCCGACAGGTTCGCCACCAACTGGAGGAGAAGGGTCGACTTGCCGATGCCGGGCTCGCCGGCCAGCAGGGCGACGGTCGCGGGAACGAGTCCACCGCCGAGGACCCGGTCGATGCCGGGGATGCCGGTGGATGCCCTGGGCTCGCCCCTCGCCACGTGGTGGAGCGATGCGAGCGAGACGGGAACGGAAGCCGCGCCGAGGTTCCGTTGCTCGACCGTCCCCCATGCGCCGCAGCCAGGGCAGCGTCCGACCCACTGGCCCACCTGCTGGCCGCACGCCGAGCACGACAGGAGCGTCCGCGCCTTGCCCACGCCGGCACCCTAGCGACGGGGTCTGACAGGCCTCGGCGGCCGACGCGCTACTGATGTGGCTGGCGCATCCCCCGGAACTCGACGACCCAGTCCCATCGGTTGCCGTCGTCGAAATGCTTGAACGAGACCAGGCGCCCCTCCTCGCCCCCCGGAAGCAGCACGGGCAGGCCCACGTGTTCCTCGGCGGGCCACAGCTCCTGTCTCACGCCTTCCTCCATGTTGAGCCACGTCATGGGGTGATCGCCGGTGCGATCTAGCGGTTCGCGCCACCGCTCCTCCTCGACCGGCCGGAACCGGACGAACCGGGGCACGCCGTGCAGGAGGACCGGCTCACCTGGCTTCTTCCAGGCCTTGCCGAAGAACCGCCATCGCTCGCCGTCCTTCGACGTCTCGACGGCCCAACAGACCTCGCCTTCCGTCATGGGAGTGAGGCTATCCCTCCGCGGGGGCGGTGGAAACCGAGAGGCCCAGCAACCACGTGGTTGCTGGGCCAACCGGTCTTGAAGTAAGGCGGCGGGAGCCGCCTTACGCTTCGGACCGCACTACGCCTCCGAGGATCCGGCCAGTTCGACCGGCGGGGTCTCGGGCGAGAGCGGAGCCTCGAACGTGACCTCGCCGTCCTGGACGTCCACGATCACCGTCTGTCCGGCCCGGAACTCCCGGTACAGTAGCTTCTCCGACAGTGGGTCCTCGACCAACCGCTGGATCGTCCGCCGGAGCGGTCGCGCGCCGAGCGCCGGGTCGTACCCCTTCTCGGCGAGCAGGTCCTTGACCGCATCGGTGAGTTCGACGTCGAGATCCTTGGACTTCAGCTGCTCGCGGACCCGCTTCATCATCAGGTCGACGATGTTCTTCACGTCCTCACGGGACAGCGAGTGGAACACGATGACCTCGTCGATGCGGTTGAGGAACTCCGGACGGAAGGAGCGCTTGAGCTCCTCCACGACCCGCTCCTTCATCTTCTCGTAGGTCAACTTCTCGTCGGGACGTGCGGCGAACCCGATGGCCGGGCCCTTCTGGATGTCCCGGGTCCCCAGGTTCGAGGTCATGATGATGATCGTGTTCTTGAAGTCCACCTTGTGGCCCTGCGCGTCCGTGAGGTGCCCGTCCTCCAGGATCTGGAGCAAGGTGTTGAACACGTCGGGGTGGGCCTTCTCAATCTCGTCGAACAGGACGACCGAGAAGGGCTTGCGCCGGACGGCCTCCGTCAGCTGGCCGCCCTCCTCGTACCCCACGTAGCCGGGAGGCGAGCCGATCAGCCGGCTGACCGTGTGCTTCTCCATGTACTCCGACATGTCCAGCTGCACCAGGGCGTCCTCGTCGCCGAACAGGAACTCGGCCAG
>JBIOXZ010000066.1:0-16393 GCA_044869895.1 Actinomycetota bacterium
ACCTTGCGCGAGCCCGAGTTCGCGGAGGACCCCGTGATGCGCCAGGAGTTCCTGGAACGGATGGAGCGCCAAGGCGACCGGCTCCTGCGGCTGGTGGAGAACCTGCTCACCGCCTCCCGGATCGAGAGCCAGCAGCTTCCGCTCTCGGTCGGCCGGGTGCTGTTCGAGGACCTGGTGAGTGAGGTGGTCGAGGGGCTCGCGGTGGAGAGCGAGCGGATCAAGGTGACCGTTCCCGCCGACCTTCCTGTGCTCTATACCGACCGCCAGCTCCTCGGGCGTGTGGTGTCGAACCTGTTGGACAACGCGCTCAAGTACTCCCCGGAGGAAATGTCGTGCGAGCTCGGGGCCCGAGCCGAGACCGATCACCTGATGTTCTGGGTGCAGGATCACGGGATCGGCATCTCCGCGGGCCAGCTCTCCCGGATCTTCGAGCGCTTCTACCAGGTCGACTCCTCGAGCACCAGGACCTTCCGGGGCGCCGGGCTCGGCCTGTCCCTGGTGAAGGACCTCCTCGACCACCTGGGCGGGACGATCGAGGTCCAGAGCTCGCCGGGGAAGGGGAGTAGGTTCACCGTCAGGTTGCCGTTCCGGTCACCCGATCCGCCGCTCATCCCCACCGACATCCTCAGGGCCGAGGACCTCATGGCCTCGAGCTGAGCTACCTGCGGGCGGGCTTTACTCAGGCAGGATCCCGAGCGTGTTCGAACAGCTCCGGCAGAACACGAATGCCGCCTTACGCCCCGCGCTCCCTTCCTCGTCGGGGACCGTGATCGTGCGATAGGCGGCGAACACGGCGAGATCCGCATTGCATCGAGGACATCGCGGCCCGGGGAGTCCGCCCTCTCCCTCGACCTCCTCGTGAAGTGCTGCGGACGGCCCCCGCTCCTTGCCCCCCGTGTAACCGGACAGGAGCTGGATGACCGTCCGGCGGACCCGGTTGAGGTCCGCCCCGAGTTGCTGCAGGACCTGCGCGGCCACGCCCTCCCCTTCTCGCAGCAGGCCGAGGAGGATGTGCTCCGTGCCGATGTAGTTGTGGCCGAGTTGGAGCGCCTCTCGCAGCGAGAGCTCCAGGACCTTCTTGGCCCGGGGGGTGAACGGGATGTGCCCCGTGGGCGCCGCCTGGCCCTGTCCGATGATCTTCTCGACCTGTCCCCGGACCGCGTCGAGCCCGATGCCCATGCTCGTCAGCGCCTGGGCCGCGACGCCCTCGCCCTCGCGGACCAGGCCGAGCAGGACATGCTCGGTGCCGATGTAGTTGTGATTCAGCAACCTCGCCTCTTCTTGGGCGAAGACGACGACCCGCCGGGCCCGGTCCGTGAACCGCTCGAACACTCGCCGAGCATAGGCTCCCGATTAGAAGCTGAACAGCGGACCGGTGATGGCGAACCGAAGGCCGTCGCCGATCGCGACGAACAGCCCGAACAGCGCGAGCGAGGCCCCCAGGAACGCCAGGTTCCGGAAGAACAGGATCTGGGCGGTTTGCTTCTGCATCGGGTCCCCGACCTCCCAGAACCGGTGGAACCACCATGCGGCCGGGATCACGAACGCCGCTACCATGAGTGCCCCGACGTCCGGCCAGATCCCCAGGGCGATCGACAGCGACGCGGCAGTCAGCCAGATGCCGGTAGGCCACCCCGCGATGGCCGGGACGGGGAAGTTCATGGACCGCGCGTACCCCTCCGCCATCGTGGACTGACGGATGTGGAACCCGATTCCCGCTACCGGCCCGAACTCCACCGAGAACAGGATCCTCCCGATCAGCACGATGATCCCCACACCTGTGCTCATGGCGTCCTCCCTTCCCAGGATGACAGGCACAACCGCCCCACGACCTCAGACCTTCCCCCCGGCGGTCCGGGTGGATGGGTGGGCGAGGGGGGACTCGAACCCCCACAGCCTTGCGGCCACAGGAACCTGAATCCTGCGCGTCTGCCAAATTCCGCCACTCGCCCGTCGCAGGCGAAGGGATGCTAACAAGCAGTCGGCAGCGTGCACGGACTCCAGGTTTGGGCCGGACCACGCGGCTATAATCGGCGGATCGCGTCTACCTGCGGAAACACCACCACACCGTGCCGATCCTTCGTGACTTCGAGCGACGACTGGGGAACATGGTCGAGGGGTTCTTCGCGACCGCGTTCCGAAGCGGGCTTCAGCCCGTGGAACTCGCCAAGCGCATCCTCCGGGAGATGGACGCAGGCAAGAGTGTGGGGGTCAAGGGAGTGTGGGCACCGAACCATTTCGTGTTCACGCTCTCCTCGGAAGACGCCGAGCGGTTCCAGCAGGTCGAGGGCGCATTGGTGGGAGAGCTCAAGCAGGTCGTCCGGGATGCGGCGGCCGAGCGGGGGTGGGGACTGGTCGGGCCCCCGAAGATCGAGTTCCGGACCGACGACTCCCTCGGCAGGGGACAGTTCGGCTGCGAGGCGACGCTCGTGGAGGGGGAGCCGGAGCCCGCTCCCGCCCCATCGGCCACCGGCGGGGAGGCAGTCATCGTCCTTCTGGAGGAGGGCCACGAGGCAAGGACGTACCAACTCCACAAGCAGAGCGTTGCCATCGGGCGCCTGCCCGAGTGCGACATCGTGATCTCCGATCCCGGCGCGTCGAGACGGCACGCCACCATCACCCGCGAGGACGGCGGCGAGTACGTGCTCACGGACCTGGGGTCGACGAACGGGACGATCGTGAACGACGAGCCGGTCGGAGAGCATGTGCTGTCCGACGGCGACCGGATCACGATCGGGAACACCGTCCTCGAGTTCAGGAGGCAGTGAGTGTCGCCGTTCGTCCTCTCCGTGCTGAAGTACTCCCTCCTCGTTCTCCTGTACTTCTTCATCTACCGCGCAGTGAGGACCGTCGCCGTGGACGTCGCCGGCCGGCGAGCTCCCCGGTCCGCCCCGGCCAGGACCCCCAAGCCGAAGCCGGCACAGCGGGGCAAGCCACCGTCGTCCGTGGTCGTGCACGCGCCGGACGGCAAGAAGGTCGGCTCGTTCCGGCTTACGGATGCGGTGAGCATCGGCAGGAGCGAGCGGAGCACCATCACGCTCGACGACTCGTACGTCTCACAGAGCCACGCGCGCCTGTATGCGCGGGACGGCGCGTGGTTCGTTGAGGACCTCGGCTCCACGAACGGGACTTTCGTGAACGACCGGCGGGTGGCCGCGCCCGTGCAGGTCCGGGCGGGCGACGTCGTCCGCGTGGGAAAGACGGTGCTGGAGCTCCGGCGATGAAGGTCACCGCGGCCGTCGCGACGGATGTCGGCCTGGTCCGCGAGGGGAACGAGGACTCCTACCTGACCGACGAGCCGCTCTTCGCCGTGGCCGACGGCATGGGCGGGCATCGGGGAGGGGAGGTCGCTTCGCAGCTCGCGGTGGAGACGTTGGAGAAGCTGTTCAAGAAAGGGATCGGCGAACTCCCCGACCAGGTGCAGGAAGCGAACCGGGTGGTCTTCGAGCGATCGGTCGTCGACGAGAAGGTCGCCGGTATGGGCACGACGCTCACGGCGGCGCTGGTGGAGGGCGAGCGAGTACGGCTGGCTCACGTCGGCGACTCCCGCGCCTATCTGCTCCGAGAGGGGGGTCTTCGGCTGCTGACCGAGGACCACACCCTGGTCAATCGGATGGTCACCGAGGGAGAGATCTCCAGGGAGGAGGCCCAGACCCACCCGCAACGGAGCGTCCTCACCCGCGCGCTCGGAGTGGAAACGGTGGTGGACGTCGACGACGACACGGTCCAGGTCCGTCCGGGCGACCGGCTGCTCCTGTGCACCGACGGCCTGACCTCCATGGTCTCCGAACAGGCGGTCGAGGAGGTGTTGCGAGCCGCTCCCGACCCGCAGAAGGCCGCGCAGCGGTTGGTCCAGCTGGCCAACGAGGGGGGCGGCGCAGACAACACCACCGTCGTCGTCCTTGACTTCTCCGACGACGCCCCTGCGGCGCGGCCGAAGGAGGAGCCCACGCCTTCGCGGGAGGCGACGCCGGCCCCCACGCCGAAGCCGGCGCGATCGCGCCGCCGACTTCCCCGGAAGGTGCTGGTGTGGATCGGCATCATGGTTGCCCTCGTGGTCGTGGCCCTGGTGGGACTCCGCGTGTACCTCGACACCCAGTGGTACGTCGGCGTCTCGGACGGGCACGTGGCGATCTTCCAGGGGATCCCCACCGAGGTGGCGGGATTCGAGCTCCACCACGTCGTGGTGCAGACCACGATCTCCGCGGAGAAGGCCGAGTCCCTCGCTTTCTATCGGGACCTCGGCGAGGGCATCACCGCGGAGGACCGGGAAGGGGCCGGCGCCATCGTGGAGCGGATCCGTCAGGACGTGGAGGAGATGCGGCGGGTCCCGAAGCCGAACCAACCCGGTTCGACGGATGCCTCGGGGCCGTGAGCAGGGAAGCCCTCGCCGTCGCCCGGGCCCGCCAGGGCACCGCCCTCGCCCTCACGATCCTGGCCCTCATCCTGTCGGTGGGGGCCTATGCGCTCGCCGGGATGGGGAGGCGCGGACACGTCCCGGTCAACCTCGCGTTGTACGGGTCGATCTTCGCGGTCGGCTATGTCGCGGCGCATCTGGTGATCCGTCGGTTCGCTCCCCTGGCCGATCCCGCGCTGTTCCCCACGGCCGCGGTCCTTGTGGGCGTGGGGTTCGCCGTGATCTTCCGGCTCTCCGGCGGCCTGGCGGCGGAGCAGGCCACATGGATCGCCGTCGGCATCGCCGTCTTCTGCGCCACCCTGATGCTCGTCCGGGACCACCGGCAGCTGGATGCCTACACCTACACGATCGGGCTGGTCGGCCTGGGCCTGCTCCTCCTGCCGATCGTCCCGGGGATCGGACGGACGATCAACGGCGCCAGGCTCTGGGTCGAGATCGGACCCATCAGCTTCCAGCCCTCGGAGATCGCCAAGGTCCTGGTGGTGGTGTTCCTGGCCTCGTACCTCTCCGCCAAGCGCGAGCTCCTGTCCCTGGCCACGACCAACCTGGGACCGTTCCGGTTGCCGCCCGCCAAGCACCTGGGACCGGTCCTGGTGGCATGGGGTATGTCGCTCGTCGTCCTGTTCGTGGAGAAGGACCTCGGTGCCTCCCTCCTGTACTTCGCCATCTTCGTGGTGATGCTGTGGGTGGCCACCGGCCGTTCCGCCTACCTCGTGATCGGGGCGATCCTGTTCGCCGTCGGCGCGGCGGCCGGCTACCTGGAATTCGCGCACGTCCAGACCCGCGTTGACATCTGGCTCCACGCGCTCGACCCGCGCAAGGTCTTCGAGTTCGGGTACGGCCAGCTGGCCCAGGCCGAGTTCGGGATGGCGACCGGCGGCCTGGTGGGGGCGGGCCTGGGGCGCGGATCCCCCACCCTCATCCCCTACGCCTCCACCGACTTCATCTTCGCGGCCATCGGCGAGGAGCTCGGACTGCTGGGAACGGCCGCGGTGCTCCTGTTGTACGTCGTGCTCGTGGGCAAGGGCCTGAAGGCCGCACTCCAGTGTCCTGACGGCTTCGGGAAGCTGCTGGCCACCGGGCTGTCGGCGAGCATCGGGCTCCAGGCCTTCGTCATCGTCGCGGGCGTGACCCGCGTGATCCCCCTCACGGGGGTGACGTTGCCCTTCGTCTCGTACGGCGGGAGCAGCCTTGTCTCCAACTTCGTCCTGCTGGCGCTGCTGATCCGGGTATCGTCCGGATCGGCGCGGGCGGAGGCCCGGTAGATGGATCGGCTCATCAGGCGGCTGGGTGCTGCAATGCTCGTGCTGTTCGTTCTGCTCCTTGGGCAGGTCACCTACATCCAGGTGGTCGCGTCGGAACGGCTGGCCGACAACCCGGCCAACGCCACCCGCCAGCTCATCGCCGAGTACCGGGTGGACAGGGGGAGCATCCTGGCCGCCGACGGGAGGACCGAGCTGGCGCTGAGTCGGAAGAGCCCCGGCCAGCTGAAGTACCAGCGGCACTATCCTCAGGGGCCGCTGCATGCCGACATCACCGGGTACTACTCGATCATCTTCGGACGGAGCGAGCTCGAGGACAGCTACAACACCTATCTGTCCGGCGATGCGCCGGAGCTGATCCCCCAGACGCTGATCGACCAGGTCCTGGGGAGGCCCAAGCGTGGCGCCACGGTGGTTACCACCATCGATCCGGCGATCCAACGGGCCGCAGAGAGTGCGCTGGGGGACCTGCCCGGAGGCGTCGTGGCGATCGACCCCCACACCGGTGATGTGAAGGCCATCGTGGCCAACCCCACCTACGATCCGAACGAGCTCGCCTCGCAGGATCCCAAGAAGGTCCGGGCGGCCTGGGATCGTCTCAACTCCGACCCGGACAAGCCGCTCCTGTCCCGGGCTATCGACGAGCTGTATCCGCCGGGATCGACGTTCAAGCTGGTGACCGCGGCGGCCGCCCTGGAAAACGGGTTCGGGCCCGACAGCACGTGGCCGAACCCGCCTGTCCTGGATCTCCCGCAGACCACCGCCACCCTGGAGAACTTCGGCGGCGAGCACTGCCTAGGCGGCGCATCACAGATCACGTTGGCTCAGGCCCTGACGATCTCGTGCAACGTGGTGTTCGGCGAGATCGGCCTCCGGCTCGGTGGGGCCAAGCTTGCCGATCAAGCCCACGCCTTCGGGCTCGCACCGGACGCCTCCACCGGGGACGTCCCATTCGACATCCCGTTCCAGGAAGGCGTGTTCCCCGAAGCGTCCTACTTCTCGGACCGGCTGCCGGCGGTCGCGCTGTCGGCCATCGGTCAGGACAACGTGGCGGCCAATCCCATGCAGATGGCCCTGGTGGCGTCGGCCATCGCCAACGGTGGCTCGGAGATGCGGCCACGCCTGGTGTCGGAGATCCGGGACCCGAGCGGCCAGGTGATCGAGAGCTTCGATCCCGAGGTGTTCGGGCAGCCCATCTCGTCGCAAACGGCCATCCAGCTCACCCAGATGATGGTGAGCGTGGTGCAGAGTGGGACGGGCACGGCGGCGCAGATCCCGGGGATCGAGGTGGCGGGGAAGACGGGGACCGCTCAGCATGGTGAAGGGCTGGCGCCTCACGCCTGGTTCGTGTCCTTCGCTCCGGCGCAGAACGCACAGATCGCGGTCGCCGTCATCGTCCTCGACGGGGGTAGCCTTGGCAGCGAGGCGACGGGAGGCGTGCTGGCCGCCCCCATCGCCAAGGCGGTCATGGAGGCCGCATTGCAATGAGTGACCGGACGAACGATCACGTGACCGCGCAGACGCTCCTGGGTGGCCGGTACCTGGTGGAGTCCGAGCTCGGCCGGGGCGGGATGGCCACCGTGTTCAAGGGCACCGACACCGTCCTCGGCCGTCCGGTGGCCGTGAAGGTCCTGTCCCCCCAGTACTCCGGAGATGCGAACTTCGTGACGCGGTTCCGCCGGGAGGCGCAGGCCGCGGCACGCCTGAACCATCCCAATCTGGTCTCCGTGTACGACACCGGCACGGACGACGGCGTCCACTTCATCGTCATGGAGTACGTCGAGGCGAAGACGCTTGCCGACTACCTCGCCGGCGGCGGCCGCATCATGCCGGAGCGGTCCATCGAGATCGCCGAGGCAGTGTGCGTCGCGCTGTCGGTGGCGCACGCGCACGGGATCATCCACCGCGACATCAAGCCGGCGAACGTCATGATCACGTCGAAGGGCGACGTGAAGGTCACCGACTTCGGTATCGCCCGAGTGATCAGCGGGGCCGACACGTTGGCCCAGACGGCCGCGGTCCTGGGAACCGCCTCGTACCTGTCGCCGGAACAGGCCCAGAGCCAGCCGGTGGACGAGCGGAGCGACATCTACTCGCTCGGGGTCGCCCTGTACGAGATGGTGACGGGGCGCCCGCCCTTCTCCGGGGACTCGCCGGTGATGGTGGCGTCGAAGCACGTCCTGGAGCAGCCCACGCCTCCCTCGAAGGTGAACGCGGACGTCTCCCCGGAGCTCGAGGCCGTGATCATGAAGGCCATGGCCAAGAACCCGGACAACCGGTACCAGGACGCCGACGAGATGCGCGCCGACCTCGAGCGCGCCCGGCTGGGCCAGGGTGTCCAAGCGACGCCGCTCCTGCCGGAGAGCGCGCGGACCCAGCGGATCGCCCCCGCCGGGCCCCCCACCGCCGTGTTGCCGCCGGTCGCGCCTGGGGATGGTGGACGCCGACGGTGGTGGATCCCGGCGCTCATCATCCTGCTGATCCTGGCCGTTCTCGGCGGCGGGCTGTACCTCCTGGCGTCGAGCCTGCTGAGCACCAACACCGACTCGGTCAAGGTCCCGGACGTCGTCGGCTTCACCGAGGAAGCGGCGACGCGAACACTCAGGGAGGCGGGCTTCGAGGTGACGACGGAATTCCGAGTGACGACCGACCAGGCCAAGATCGGCGAAGTCATCGAGCAGAGTCCGGATCCGGACTCGTTCCTGCAAGAGGGTGAGACCGTCACGATCACGGTGGGCAAGAGGCCGGCGCAGGTCGAGGTGCCGAATCTGAGCGGCCTCACCCAGGAGCAAGCTGTTACGGCGCTCGAGGAGGCACACCTGACGCTCGGGACGCCCACCACCCAGCCGAGCGAGGAGCCGGAAGGGACCGTCGTCTCGCAGAACCCCCTCCCCGGCGAGATGGTCGACAAGAACTCGACTGTCGACATCGTCCTTTCGGAGGGCCCCAGTGAGGTAACTGTGCCCGATGTCGTCTGCGAATCCCTGGGGAAGGCCGAGTCCGAGCTCGAGAAGGCGGGGTTCCAGGTGACCATCTCCGAGGACACGCAGTTCAACGTCGAATGCCCCAAGAGCGGCCGGGTGGCTGCGCAGGACCCATCCGGCAACGCCTCAGCCTCGTCGGGTTCCGACGTGACCCTCATCCCGTCGACGGACGTGTCGCCGACCAGTCCCAGCCCGACGCCCAGCCTTTAGGCGGTCATCGCATGTGGTTCGCCGCCGAGGAGTTCACCCCGGACGAGCGCGAGAGGCTCGCGCCCTACTTCACCAACCTGGACGGCCCGGTGTTCGCGCTGGTCAATCTCCCCGAGGTGGTGAAGGGGGCCCTCTTCGCCCGGTACTCGCGAACCCCGAAGTCCCTCAGGCGCCTGTTCCTTGACGAGTTCGCCGAGGAGGTGGGTGAGACGGCCGCGACGGGGATGGTTGGCACGGGCCGCGCCGAGAAGCTCTACGACCGGGTGTTCTTCGAATACGGCGACGACTCGGTGGCCCAGCTCGGCGGGGTGCATCTCGCGTGCGAGCAGGCCTCCCAGCTCCTGTGCAAGGCCCTGGAGTGGGGGCGCCTCGCGGCGTACCTCGAGCAGTCCACACGATACATGCGCTACGACGACCACCCGGGCGGGCGGTGGCGGGTCACGGTTCCACCCGAGATCCAGGGCGCGGCACTCGCCGAGAGATTCCGCCGCTACGTCGATCTATCGTTCGAGACCTACGGGAAGCTGTTCGAGCCGATGGCGGAGTTCTTCCGTCACCACTTTCCGAAGGACCCGAACGACTCCGACTTCGTGTACCGCTCCACGATCACGGCGAAAACATGCGACACCCTCCGCGACATCCTGCCCGCGGCCACGCGATCGAACGTCGGCATCTACGGGACGGGGCAGGCGTACGAGCAGCTGCTGCTCCGGCTGCGTGCACACCCGCTGCGCGAGATGCGCGAGTACGCGGACCTCATGCTGATCGAGCTGCGCAAGGTCATCCCGGCCTTCCTCAAGCGGGTGGACCTCCCGGATCGGGGTGTGGCCTGGTCCGAATACCTCGCGGAGACGCGTGAGGGCACACGCGAGCTCGCGTCGAAGGTCCTGGCCGGGGTGGAGCCCGAACCCCGCGACGAGGTCACGCTGGTCGACTGGGATCCCGAGGGCGAGGTGAAGGCGGTCGCGGCGGCGTTGTACGCGGCCACCGACCTTCCCGACGACAAGCTGCTGGATATCGCCCGGGGGATGTCGACGGCCGAGCGAGAGGCCGCGTTCGCCGCCTACGTCGGTGAACGCGGCAACCGGCGACACAAGCCTGGACGTGCGTTCGAGCGCACCCAGTACCGGTTCGACGTGCTGTGCGACTACGGCGCGTTCCGAGACCTCCAGCGCCACCGGCTCCTGACGCTGGAATGGCAACGACTGACCACACGGCACGGGTACGAGCTCCCGCCGGAGATCGAGGAGGCCGGGTTCTCCGAGGAATGGCACTCGGTCATGGAACGATCGCACGAGGTCAACGAGGCGCTGCTCGCCGAGGGGCTCGATGATGCCGCGCAGTACGGGGTGGCCATGGCCTACCGCATCCGTTTCGTCATGCAGATGAACGCCAGGGAGGCCATGCACGTGATCGAGCTCCGGTCCACGCCGCAGGGACATCCGGTGTATCGGCGGGTCGTGCAGCAGATGCATCGGCTGATCGACGAGCAGGCCGGACACCACGCGATCGCGGCGGCCGTGCGGTACGCGGACCACTCGAACGTCGAGCTCGAACGCCTCGAGGCCGAGCGTCGCACCGAGGGCAGACGCGCGTCGAGCGACGGTCGCGGCTGACCCCGTCCATCGGGTACCCTTGCGGCCCCATGGACCGTCAAGCGACGTTCCTGCTGGCCCTTGGCCTGCTGATCGCTGCCGCGGCGTTCGTCTCCGCGAGCGGTTGGATCCTGTTCGTCTGGGACCGGCGGGCCGACCGTGCCGGCGGGACGGCCGCCGAAACCACCAGCTCTACCGCTCACGCGCACCACGAGGTCCACGAGGAGCGGTAGGTGCTCGAGCTCCTCGACCTCCGGGACCGGAGGGAGCGGCTCGAGCCCCGAGGCCTCGAGATCGATCCCTCCGCAGCCGACACGGTACGCGGCATCATCGAACGCGTCCGCGCCGAGGGCGACGAGGCCCTGTTCGACCTGACGCTGAAGCTCGACGGCGCGGACCTGCGAGAGGCCGGCCTCACCGTCTCGCCCCAGGAGTTTCGGCGAGCCGAGGAGACCGTCCCATCCGAGCTGAAGGCAGCGCTCGACGCCCTGGTCGACCGGCTCACCGACCTGCACCGTCGGCAGCTCCCGATGGAGTGGTGGGACGAGCGCGACGGCGTTCGGTTCGGCGAGATCGTGCGTCCCCTCGCACGGGCCGGCTGCTACGTGCCGGGTGGACGGGCCGAGTATCCGTCCTCGGTGGCCATGACCGTCGTCCCGGCGGTCGTCGCGGGGGTCGAGGGGGTGGTGGTCTGCACGCCGCCCTCCCCGGATGGCTCGATCCACCCCGCGATGCTGTACGCGGCGGCCCGGGCCGGCGCGACCGCAGTGGCGAAGGTCGGGGGGGCCCAGGCCGTGGCGGCCCTGGCGTTCGGCACCGCGACGATCCAGGCCGTCGACCGAATCGTCGGGCCGGGCAACGTGTACGTCACCGAGGCCAAACGCCAGGTCGCCGGGTTCGTCGGGATCGACGGACTGGCCGGTCCCACGGAGCTCGCCGTGGTGGCCGATGCCTCGGCCGACCCAGCCTGGGTCGCCGCCGACCTCGTGGCTCAGGCCGAGCACGATCCCGAGGCACTCGCAGTCCTGGTCGCCTTCGATGGGAACGTCGTGGATCGGGTGGAACAGGCCCTCGAGGCCGAGGTGGCCAGGGCCGGCCGGAGCGACGTGGTGAAGGCCGCACTCGCGCACGCGCGCGCGGTGCTGGTTACCGATGACGACCAAGCTATCGAGGTCCTCGACGGCCTGGCTCCCGAGCACCTCCATGTCGTGGTGGCCGACGCCCCCCCGTTCGCCCAGCGCATCAGGAACGCCGGCGCCATCTTCGTCGGGGGGTTCACCCCGGTCCCGTTCGGCGACTACGGTGTCGCGTCGAACCACGTCCTTCCCACGGCCGGCACCGCGCGGTTCGCCTCGGGGCTCCGGGCCGCCGACTTCGTGAAGGTCTCGTCGGTGGTGGAGGTCTCCGACATCGCCGCCGCTCGTCTGGCGCCCGAGGTAGCGAGGATCGCGCTCGCCGAAGGGCTGCCGGGCCACGCGCGGGCGGTGGAGATCCGGGCTGAGGGGCGAAGGCCAACGTGACGCCGGCGGTTCCCCGCAGCGGTCTCAGAGACCTGGAGCCGTACCAGGCGCCCCAGCTGGAGGTGGCGGCCCATCTCAACACCAACGAATGCCCGTATCCCCTGCCCGAAAGCTTCCGAGACGAGCTGGCCGACGCCGTGCGCCGGCTCGAGCTGCACCGGTATCCGGACCGGGAGGCGCAAGAGCTCCGGGAGTCGTTGGCCAAGCACGCCGGCCACCCGGTCGAGGGAACATGGGCGGCGAACGGATCGAACGAGGTGATCGAGCAGCTCCTGCTGGCCTACGGCGGGCCCGGCCGGCGAGTGGTGGTGTTCCGGCCGACGTACGTCCTCCACGAGCGGCTGGCATGGGTGACCCACGGGGACCTGCTCGCGCTGTCCCTCGACGAACCGTGGCCCATCTCGACGCGCGACGTCGGCCGAGCACTCGCTGCACAGCCTTCGGTAGTCTTCGTCTGCTCGCCGAACAACCCCACCGGAAACGCACAGCCGGTCGGGGTCGTGGAGGGGCTGGCGGCAGGCGGGGACGCGCTCGTCGTGGTCGACGAGGCCTACGTTGAGTTCGGCGGACGCTCGGCGGCGGGACTCGTCGCCGGCTACCCGAACGTGGCCGTGGTGCGCACGTTCTCAAAGGCCTTCGCCCTGGCGGGAGCCCGGATCGGATACTGCCTGGCATCCCCGGAGGTGGTCGATGACCTACGGAGGGTCCGGCTCCCCTACCATCTGTCGGCGCTGACCCAGGCGGCGGGACTGATCGCCCTGCGCCACAAGGAGGACGCCCTGGCCATCCTCGACGCGGTTCGGCAGGAGCGCGATCGCATCCTGGCCGAGCTCCCCGCGCTCGAGGTCCGCGCCTTCCCGTCCGATGCCAACTTCGTGCTGTTTCGGCCGCCGAGACCGGCTCAGGAGGTGTGGCGGGAGTTGCTGGACCGAGGGGTTCTCGTCCGCGACGTGACGTCCGTGGTCCCCGGCTGTCTGCGGGTCACCGCCGGCACGCCCGAGGAGGTCGGCCGGTTCCTGTCGGCGCTGAAGGAGGTCCTTGGATGAGGCCGCGCGACGCCATAGTCGAGCGGAGCACCACGGAGACCACGGTTCGCGTGGAGCTTCGCCTCGACGGGTCCGGCTCGGCCACCGCCGACACAGGCCTCCCGTTCTTCGACCACATGCTGGAGCAGCTCGGGACTCACGCGGGGTTCGACCTCTCGGTCACCGCAAAGGGCGATCTCGAGGTTGACGGCCACCACACGGTGGAGGACGTGGGGCTGGCGCTGGGGCAGGCACTCGCCGAGGCCCTGGGCGACAAAGGTGGCATCCGCCGGTTCGCCTCGATCACCGTGCCGCTGGACGAGGCCGCCATCGAGGTTGCGCTCGACCTGTCCGGCCGGCCGTTCGTCGTGCACGACGTCGACGTCCCTGCGGAGACCATCGGAACCTACGACTCCGGGCTCACGGAGGACTTCATTCGGGCCTTCGCCGCCACGACGCAGATGACGCTGCACATTCGGCTGGTGCGAGGGCGATCCCCCCACCACGTTGTCGAGGCCGAGTTCAAGGCCCTGGCTCGAGCGCTCGGGGACGCGTGCTCCTCGACCCGGCGCGGCGGAACGCCCTCCACCAAGGGGGCCCTGTGACCATCGCGATCCTGGACTACGGGATGGGGAACCTGCGTTCGGTGGCTCGGGCCATCGAACGGGTGGGAGGCGTGCCGGAGATCGTCGACGAGGCAGGCGCCGCGCTCGCAGCCGACGCCCTCGTCGTCCCCGGCGTCGGGCACTTCGGCGCGTGCATGCGCAACCTGATGGACCGCGAGCTCGACGGCGCCATCCGGGACTTCGCGGCGACCGGACGGCAGCTGTTCGGCGTGTGCGTGGGGATGCAGATCCTGTTCAAACGAAGCGAGGAGGATCCTCAGGAGGGGCTGGGGATCGTCCCCGGCCAGGCCAGGAAGCTGCCGCCGACCGTGAAGGTTCCGCACATGGGATGGAACACGGTGAACTGGGTCACGGAGCACCCGTACGTTCGGAACCTCCCCAGCCGCACCAGCTTCTACTTCGTCCATTCCTATGCGGCCGACGTCGTGGCCGGGGTGACCGTGGGGACGGCGGAACATGGCCGGCCCTTCGCCGCCGCGATCGCTCGAGACAACGTGTTCGGCACCCAGTTCCGTCCGGAGAAGTCGAGCGACGCTGGCCTGGCCATCTACGAGGCCTTCGTCAAGGAGGCGACGTGATCGTCATCCCGGCCATCGACCTCCGGGGGGGGCGATGCGTGCGGCTGTTCCGAGGCGATCCGTCGGCGGAGACCGTCTACGACGCCGACCCCGTGGAGGTGGCCAAGCGGTTCGAGGCGGACGGCGCTCGTCGATTGCACGTCGTCGACCTGGACGCCGCGCTGGGGACGGGGTCGAACGCCGAGGTGATCCTGACCATCTGCCGCAACATCGCCGTGCCGGTCCAGCTCGGAGGGGGCCTGCGAACGATCGACGCCGTGGAGCGGGCCCTGGAGGCCGGGGCGGCCCGGGCCATCCTTGGGACGTCGGCTGCCCTCAATCCCGGCTTCCTCGCCGAGGCCGTCGACCAGTTCCACGACCAGGTGGTGGTGGCCATCGACGTTCAGGAGGGCCACGTGATGGTCGAGGCGTGGCGGAAGCAGGGACCTCGATTGGAGGAGGCCGTCTCCTCCCTCCAGGATGCCGGCGCGCCGCGGTTCCTCGTCACCTCCATCCAGAAGGACGGGACGATGGACGGCCCGGACCTGGCGCTGTACGAGCGCGTGCAATCGCTCACCGAGCTGCCGGTGATCGCGAGCGGCGGCGTCCGCAAGGCCGACGACGTCTGGGCCCTCCGGGACCTCGGCGTGGAGGCCGTCGTTGTGGGCAAGGCGCTCTACTCCGAGACGTTGCAGCTGGGCGAGGTGGTGCGGGGATGAGGCTGGCCAAGCGGATCATCCCCTGTCTCGACGTCGACGCCGGCAGGGTGGTGAAGGGCGTTCGGTTCGAGGACCTCCGTGACGCGGGCGATCCCGTGGAGCTGGCGGCGCGGTACGACGCGGAGGGTGGCGACGAGCTCGTCTTCCTGGACATCACGGCGACGCTCGAGGGCCGGCGGGCCACCCTCGACGTCGTCTCGCGGACCGCGGAGCAGGTGTTCATCCCGCTCACCGTGGGTGGAGGCGTGAGGAGCGAGGACGACGTTCGGGCATTGCTCCGGGCGGGCGCGGACAAGGTCTCGCTGAACACCGCCGCCGTTCGCGAGCCGACCCTCCTGTCCCGTTGCGCAGACCGGTTCGGCACGCAGTGCATGGTCGTGGCGATCGACGCGAAGCGGCGGAACGGCGATGGGTGGGGGGTCGTGGTCGAAGCGGGCCGCACGCCGACAGAGCGCGACGCGGTTGCGTGGGCGGTCGAGGCCACGGAGCGCCGAGGGGCCGGCGAGGTCCTGCTGACGTCAATGGACCGGGACGGTACCGGCGAGGGCTACGATCTTGAGCTCCTTCAGGCCGTGTCCTCGGCGGTGGCGGTGCCGGTCGTGGCTAGCGGCGGTGCGGGATCGGTCGAGCATCTCGCCAAGGCCCTCATCGAGGGACGGGCCGACGCGGTGCTCGCCGCATCGCGATTCCACTCCGGCGAGCTCTCCATCCGGGAGGTCAAGGAGGGCCTGGCCCGAAAGCGGATCCCGGTGAGGCTGTGATGGAACGGGTGGACATCGAGGCGTTGACGTTCGACGACCGTGGCCTGCTCCCGGCCATCGTCCAGGACGCCGAGAACGACGAGGTGCTGATGATGGCCTGGATGAGTCGGGAGTCGGTGGAGCGGACCCTGAGCGAGGGCAGGACCGTATTCTGGAGCCGGTCGCGGAACGAGCTGTGGCGCAAGGGCGAGAGCAGCGGCCACGTCCAGCACGTTGAGGAGGTCCGGGTGGACTGCGACGGTGACGTCCTGCTCGTCCGGGTCCACCAGGTGGGCCCGGCCTGCCACCTGGGCCGACGAACCTGCTTCCACCGGGGGCTGTGATGCTGCGCCTGGTCATCCCGAAGGGGTCGCTCGAGGACCAGACCCTCCGGCTGCTCGAGGCGGCAGATCTCCACGTCCGCCGGGGCTCTCCCCGCGACTACCACGGCACGGTCGACGACGAACGCATCGAGCGCATCTCGCTCCTCCGGCCGCAGGAGATCCCGACCTATATCCAGGACGGGCTGTTCGACCTCGGCATCACCGGGCGGGATTGGATCGAGGAGACCGGCGCCGATGTCGAGGTCCTGGCCCCGCTCGAGTACGCGAAGACCGGCACCGGTCGGGGCGTGCGCATCGTGCTGGCCGTTCCCGGCGACCACCCTGCGAACAGCGCGAAGGAGCTCCCGCCCGATTCACGCATCTCCACCGAGTACGTAAACCTCACCCGCCGATA
>JBIOXZ010000067.1:0-3030 GCA_044869895.1 Actinomycetota bacterium
CGTCTCAGCCGCGCCGGTCGACCGGCACGTAGTCACGCCGCGGCGCCCCCAGGTAGAGCTGCCGGGGCCGCGCGATCTTCTGTTCCGGATCTCCCATCATCTCCAGCCATTGAGCGAGCCAGCCAGCCGTCCGCGGGATGGCGAAGAGCACGGGGAACATGTCCACGGGCAATCCCATGGCCTGGTAGACGAGCCCGGAGTAGAAGTCAACGTTCGGGTAGAGCTTTCGCGTGACGAAGTACTCGTCGGCGAGCGCGATCCGCTCGAGCTCGAGGGCGATCGGGAGCAACGGGTTCGGCTTCGTCACGGCGAAGACATCGTCGGCCACCTGCTTGATGATGCGGGCCCGCGGGTCGTAATTCTTGTAGACACGGTGGCCAAAGCCCATCAGCCGGCCTTCGCCCGCCTTCACGCGCTTGACGAATGCGGGGACGTTGGCCACGGTGCCGATGTCCTGCAGCATCCGCAGGACTGCCTCGTTCGCCCCTCCGTGAAGCGGCCCGTAGAGCGCGGCAACGCCCGCCGCGACCGCGCAGTACGGATCGACCTGGGAGGAGCCGACGCTGCGGACGGCGTTCGTCGAGCAGTTCTGCTCGTGATCGGCGTGGAGGATGAACAGCACGTCGATGGCCCGGACGAGAGCCGGGTTCGGCGAATGCTTCAACTCCGTCGTCTTGAACATCATATTGAGGAAGTTCGCCGCGTAGCCGAGGTCGTTGTCGGGATAGGCGTATGGCAGCCCCAGGCTGTGCCGGTAGGCAAACGCGGCGAGCGTGGGCATCTTGGCGATCATCCGCACGGCCTGCAGGCGTCGGCCGTCCTGGTCGGCGTGGTTCCTGGCGTTCGGATAGAAGGTCGAGAGCGCCGCGACCGCCGAGACCAGCATTGCCATCGGATGCGCATCGTGGTGAAAGCCGTCGAGGAATTTCTTCAGATTCTCGTGGACCCAGGTGTGATGGGTGATTTCCCAGATCCACTCGTCCAGCTCCTGCCGGGTCGGTAGCTCACCGTAGACCAGGAGGTAGGCCGTTTCGAGAAACGTCGAGCGCTCGGCGAGCTGCTCGATCGGGTAGCCGCGATACTCGAGGATGCCGCGGTCACCGTCGATGAATGTGATGGAGCTCCGGCACGACGCCGTGTTCATGAAGGCGGGATCGTAGGAGAGGAGTCCGAAGTCCTCCGGTCCCGTCCGGATCTGGCGGAGATCCATGGCCCGGATGGCGGCGTGCTCGATCGGGAGCTCGTACGACTTCCCTGTTCGATTATCGACCACGCTCAGCGTGTCAGCTCGCATGACGAGCCTCCTCGATCCGGCGGTCGCGTCGTGCCCCGACCGGGGGCGCGGCCGCCTTCCAGAGCAGAACTGGCACATCCACCGTACGCAGCACTTGTTCGGCCACGCTTCCCAGCAACAGCCGCGCGACGCCGCTGCGACCATGGGTCGTCATGGCCACGAGATCTGCGCCCGCCGTCGCAGCTCGCTCAGCAATCGCCGGCCCCACGGGACCGTCGACCACGACCGATTCGATGTCGAATCCCTTGCCGGCGAGCTGGGCGGCGACGCGCTCGAGATAGTCCTTCGCCGCGGTCCGCTCTGGGGCGGTGGCGGTCGGGCGGAAGGGAGCATCTAGGCCGGCGGGGCGCGGCACATCGAGGACGTGGAGGAGTTCGACCAGGCCCTGGAGAGGCGGTGGGAGCCGGGCGACGACGGTGAGGATCGCCGCCGACAGGGTGGACCCGTCCAGCGGCACGAGGATCCGCGGCGGCCGGTCAATCGGCCAGCGCATCTCTCCCCGGACCAGCAGGACGGGGACCGGTGCTGTCCGGACAACGCTCTCAGCGACGCTCCCGAAGCGTAGCCGATCCAGTCCTCGCCATCCGTGGGTCGTCATGGCGATGAGACTCACCCGCCCTCGGACAGCAGCGTTGACGATCGCCTGGCTCGGATCGCCATGCCACACCTCGCAGCGAACGCGCAGACCCGCGTGCTCGAGCCGGCGAGCCTGGGTTGCGAGATAGTCTCCCGCCTCCGCTTCCGCGGCCCCGTCGGGCGCAGCATCGGTGGTCAGGGAACGGACGACGAGCACGTCGAAGCCCCAAGGATGCTGGGATGCTTCGATCAACGGAAGGATCGCTTCCGCGAGCTCCGACCCGTCCAACGGGACCAAGACACGGTCAATCGGCGTGGTTGTTCGCATTGATCCTCCCAATGGCAGCCGAGCAATGTCCCTGCCATCTCGGAGGCGATTCGAGATCCGGTCGGTGGGTGTCAGCTCTGACGCGGAGTTGGCGATGCGACGGCGTTGGCCCCCTTCCTGGAACGGCGAGTGCGACTGGGGCGTTCGCGCCCGGATGGGGCGACGGGTACCCAGCGAGCGAGGCCTCGCACACGGCACCGGCCCCCCTGGAGCGATCGAAAGCCGAAGGCGCGCCGGTGGGGGCCTGCACCGCCGACTCCGTGGTGCGACGCCCTCGCCTCAAATGGGGCGCCGGAGGCTCTACGGCCCTACCTAAGCCGCCAGTTACGGCATCCTGGGCCTTGGGATCAGTTTAATCGAGGGTGGCACTCGCCTTGCACGGAAGGAGGCCGTGCAGACCATGATGACGATCGGTGGGTCCTGGGGAGTGGCGCTCGTGCTGGGTGCGGGACTGCTGCTGTTCCTCGGCCTGGCGTTCTGGTTCATCACGCGTTCGGTTTGCGCGCTCAGCGCCCTCGTGCGCTGCCCGATGACGGGCAACATGACCGTCGTGCAGCACATCCCCGAAGAGAGCAGCTATCTGACCGACGTGGTGTCGTGCGGAGCGTTCCCTAACGGCCAGCCGATTACCTGCGGGCTGCCTTGTCTGACGGGCGGTGTCCGCACCCGTATCTCCGAACCTTCCGAAGAGCTCGCCAGGGTCTGATCACGTAGGGCCTGGTTGATGCTCGGCTACGGTGGATTCCGAGCCATCTCGGCGAACGCTTCTGATCTTCCCTCATGCAGGCATGGAGCCCGACAACCGGATTGAAAGTTCGGGCACGAGCCTCGC
>JBIOXZ010000068.1:0-3501 GCA_044869895.1 Actinomycetota bacterium
TCGGCGTGCCCTTCGCCATGGCCGCCAAGGTCGCCCGGCCGGACCGCGAGGTGGTCTGCCTCTTCGGCGACGGCGCGTTCACCCTCACCGGCTGGGACTTCGAGACGATGGTCCGATTCAACCTCCCGTTCATCGGCGTGGTGGGCAATAACTCGTACATGAACCAGATCCGCTACGGCCAGATCCAGAAATACGGTGAGGAGCGCGGCGACGTCGGCAACAAGCTGGGCGATGTGAAGTTCGACCTGTTCGCCAAGATGCTCGGCGGTTACGGGGAAGAGGTCCGCGAGCCGAAGGAGATCCGCCCCGCGCTCGAGCGCGCGAGGGAGTCGGGCAAACCCGCGCTGATCAACGTGTGGATCGACCAGAACGCGTTCGCGCCCGGCACGATGAACCAGACGATGTACAAGTGAGGGAGGGGGAGATGAGGAAAGCCCTGGACGGCGTCCGCGTGGTCGATATGACCCACGTCCAGGCCGGGCCGGTCTGCACCCAGCTGTTGGCCTGGATGGGCGCCGACGTCATCAAGATCGAGCCTCCGGGAAGGGGTGACGTCACCCGGTCGCAGCTGCGTGACCTTCCCGACGTCGACAGCCTCTACTTCACGATGCTGAACGGCAACAAGCGCAGCCTGACCCTGAACCTCAAGTCCGACGAGGGGAAGGCCATCTTCACCAAGCTGGTCAGCGACTCCGACGTGCTGGTGGAGAACTTCGGACCGGGGGTGATGGACCGGCTGGGCTTCAACTGGGACCGTCTCCGCGAGATCAACCCGCGCCTGATCTTCGCCTCGCTCAAGGGCTTCGGCCCCGGCGCGCTCGAGAGCGCCAAGGCCTACGAGAACATCGCCCAGGCCACGGGCGGCGCGATGGGCACCACCGGGTTCGAGGATGGACCGCCCGTCGTGACGGGCGCCCAGATCGGCGACTCGGGCAACGCGGTTCACCTCTTCGGTGCGATCTGCGCTGCGCTGTATCAGCGCACTCATACCGGCCGGGGCCAGAGGGTGCAGATCTCGATGCGCTCCGGGATTCTCAACCTTTGCCGGGTGAAGCTCCGGGACCACCAGCGGCTCGAGCACGGGCCCTTGGCCGAGTACCCGAACAAGGAGTTCGGGGATTTCGTGCCGCGATCGGGTAACGCCTCCGGCGGTGGACAGCCTGGCTGGTGCGTGCGCTGCAAGCCCAGCACGTCGCACGGCACGAATGCGTGGGTTTACCTGGTTATTCAGCCCCAGGTGTGGGAGCCGCTCATGAACAAGATCGGCCACCCGGAGCTGGTGGAACACCCGGACTACGCCACGCCCGAGGCGCGCCTGCCACGCCTCCAGGAGATCTTCGACCTGATCGAGGAGTGGACGCTCACCAAGACCAAGTGGGAGGCGTTCGAAGAGCTCAACTCGATAAACGTGCCCTGCGGCCCGGTGTACAGCACCAAGGACCTGATGGAGGACGAGGGACTGCGGGCGGAGGGCATGCTCGTGGACGTCGAGCACCCCGAGCGCGGCACCTACACCACGGTGGGCTGTCCGTTCACCCTCTCGGACTCGCCGGTCGAGGTGAAACGCTCGCCGCTGCTCGGCGAACACAACGAAGAGGTGCTGCAGGAACTGCTCGACACCACAGACGGCGAGATCGAGCGACTGACTGAAGCAGGGGCGGTGTAACCGATGGCCACGGCGACCGAGACCACGAGAACCGCGGCGGTCGGGGAGGTCCTCGACGCCGCACGCGCCGAGGGGCGAACGTCACTGAGCGCGCCCGAAGCGAAGCGCGTCTGCGAGGCCTACGGGATCGAGGTGCCGGGCGAGGGCCTGGCCACCTCTCCCGACGAGGCCGTCGCCATCGCCGAGGACATCGGCTTCCCGGTGGTGCTCAAGATCGTCTCGCCGGACATCCTGCACAAGACCGAGGCGGGCGGCGTCCTGGTCGGGCTCGCGACGGCAGACGACGTCTCCGCGGGCTACGAGACGATCCTGGAGAACGCGAGAGCCCACGACGCGGACGCAGACATCACCGGCGTGCAGGTGCAGCAGATGCTGAGCGAGGGCACGGAGGTGCTGATCGGCGCGGTCACCGACCCAACGTTCGGGCCCGTCGTCACGTTCGGCATAGGCGGCGTCCTGGTGGAGGTGATGCGCGACGTCACGTTCCGGCTCGCGCCGACCTCGCGCAAAGAGGCGCTCGAGATGGTGGACGGCATCCGCGCCGCCGAGGTGCTCCGCGGCGTCCGCGGCCGCGCCGGCGTCGATCGCGGCGCGCTGGCGGCGACGATCGAGGCGGTCTCCGAGCTCGTGTCCGACTTCCCCGAGATCACGGAGGTCGACCTGAACCCCGTGCTCGCGAGCGAGGAGGGCGCGGTGGCGGTGGACGCGCGCTTTCTCGTCTCCTTCGAGACCTCGGACGGCCGACCGCCCCGCTACTCGCAGGAGGAGATCCTGCGGGTGATGACGAGCCTGATGCGGCCGCGCGCGATTGCGGTGGTGGGGGCCTCGGATTCCGAGGGCAAGATCGGGAACTCCGTCATGCGCAACCTGGTGGACGGCGGGTTCGAGGGGGAGATCTATCCGGTCAACCCGAAGGCGAGCGAGATCCTCGGGAAGCAGTGCTACGCCGACGTCACGGAGCTCCCGGACGGCGTGGACGTGGCGGTGTTCGCAATCCCGGCCAAGTTCGTGCCCGACACGCTTGCCAACGTCGGCGACAAGGGGATCCCTGCCGCCGTGCTCATCCCATCGGGCTTCGCGGAGACGGGCGAGACCGAGCTCCAGCGCCGGCTTGTCGAGTCCGCTCGCGAGCACGGCGTGCGCTTCATCGGCCCCAACATCTACGGCGTCTACTACACGCCGCAGCGGATGAGCGCGGCGTTCACCACGCCCTACGACGTGCAGGGCCCGGTCGCGCTCGCCTCGCAGAGCGGCGGCATCGGGATGGGAATCCTAGGCTTCAGCCGCTCGACCAAGCTCGGCGTCTCCGCGATCGTCGGGCTCGGCAACAAGGCCGACATCGACGAGGACGACCTGCTCACCTTCTTCGAGCAGGACGACGCCACCGATTGCATCGCCCTCCACATGGAGGACTTGAAGGACGGTCGCGCCTTCGTGGACGTTGCGCAGCGGGTCTCGAAGAAGAAGCCGATCGTCGTCCTCAAGGCGGGCGCCACGCCCGCCGGCTCGAAGGCGGCGGCTTCGCACACGGCCGCGCTGGCCGGCGACGACAAGGTCTACGACGACATCCTTCGCCAGGCCGGGGTGGTACGGGCGCGCGGCCTGCAAGAGCTGCTCCAGTTCGCCCGCTGCCTGCCTATTCTCCCCACGCCCAAGGGGGAGAGCGTCGTGATCATCACGGGGGCGGGCGGCTCGGGGGTGCTGTTGTCGGACGCGTGCTTCAACAATGGGCTCGAGCTCATGTCGATGCCGGACGATCTCAACGAGGCCTTCATGCAGTTCATCCCGCCCTTCGGGGCGGCCGGCAACCCGGTCGACATCACCGGCGGCGAGCC